>JALYTP010000020.1 GCA_030854225.1 Pseudomonadota bacterium | reverse complement strand
CGAGCGCACCATCCACGGCCTGTGGGACGCGATCGGCCGCATCCTGGACCTCTACCCGCCACAAGAATGCGCCAATTATTTCGCCAACGCCGGCTACGATGCAGACTGATGGGAAAACGCTCTAGTCGTTCTCGTCCTCGAACCCGACCAGCGCGAGCGCGCGCGCCTTGATCTGGCGTGTCATGCACCAGTGGAGCAGCGCTTCCTCGCGGCCATGGGTGATCCACACCTCGCGCGGGGCGATCTCGCTCAGCGTGTCGGTCAATTCATCCCAATCGGCGTGATCGCTGATGACCAGCGGCAGCTCGACCAGCTTCTGCCGCGCGCGCTGGCGCACCCGCATCCACCCGCTCGCCATCGCGGTGATCGGATCGGGCAGCCGCCGCGACCAGCGATCGTTGAGCGCGGACGGCGGGCACAGCACGATATGCCCGGCGATCTCGGCCTTGGGCACGCCCGTCGCCGGGATCAGCTCGCCGAGCCGCACGCCATGCTCTGCATAGAGGTCGCACAGCCGCTGCAAGGCGCCGTGAATGTAGATCGGCGCCGCGTGGCCCCGCTCGCGCAGTTCGGCGATGACCCGCTGCGCCTTGCCCAGCGCATAGGCGCCAACCAGCACACAGCGATCCGGGTTGGCGTGCAGCGCGGCGATCAGCTTGTCGATCTCGTCGCCGGTTTCGGGATGACGAAAGACGGGCAACCCGAACGTCGCCTCGGTGATGAACACGTCGCAGGCGACAGGCTCGAACGGCGCGCAGGTCGGGTCGGCGCGGCGCTTGTAATCGCCTGAGACGACGATCGTCTCGCCGCGATATTTGAGTTCGATCTGCGCCGAACCGAGGCAATGCCCGGCGGGGACGAAGCGCGCATCGACCTCGCCCATCCGCACGCTTTCGCCATAGGGGACCGGGTTGGCGGCTTGCGCACCGTAACGCGCCTCCATGATCGCCAGCGTCTCCGGCGTCGCCCACACCGCGCCGTGGCCACTTCGCGCATGATCGGCATGGCCGTGGGTGATGAGCGCCTTCGCCTGCGGCATCGATGGATCGATCCACGCTTTCGCCGGCTTGACGTAGATGCCGCCGGGTTGGGGATCGATCCAGTCGCCGAGCTTCGCCATGATGCCTATATGGATGATCCGGTCACGTTCGGCCAATGGCATATATTCGGGTGAGAATGACACAGACCCATATTTTGGTGCGCGAGCGGCAAGCAATGCTCGCCGGAATGACACCGGTCCTCAAGAAAGGAAGCTATTTCTTCTGTTCGACAGACGATGCAGCGATTGCAGCTGCCGCCGCGACTGACAGCTTGGCGAGTTTTCGAGAAGATGAAGGAATGGCACTTGTTCTGACGGAGGTCGACGCCGTCAAATACCGCTTCGACCTGGCGATGCCGATGTCCAGGATTGTCCTGGAGGTGTTTTCTGCCCTTGATGGTGTGGGTTTGACTGCCGCGGTCGCGACGGCGCTCGCTGACGAAGGCATTCCCTGCAACATGATTGCCGCCTATCATCACGACAACGTGTTCATACCCCAGCAAATGGGACATCGAGCCCTCGATGTGCTCAAGACAGCGCAACGAACGGCCGCAAGGAGCGTAGCCTGATGGTCCGCTCGCGCGTCTTTTTGGCGTGAGCGGCCTATCGCCGAACATGCGGACGTTTGAAGCCTCATTCGCATCTTTGCGGCCGAGGGCCAAACGGCGACGATCGCTGGCCCGTCAGCCCGCGACAACTCGCAGCCTGCGCGCCGCTTCCCCATATCCCGGCAGATGAGCCTGTCCGCCGCGAAACTCCCCGCACCGCTCGCCGATTGGTTCGCGGCGCGCGGCTGGGCGCCGCGGCGGCATCAGCTCGACATGTTGCGCGAGGGCCGCGCGGGGCGGCACGCGCTGCTCGTCGCGGCGACGGGGGCGGGCAAGACGCTGGCCGGGTTCCTGCCGACACTCGCCGAGTTGATCGAGAGCCCTACAGAAGGCCTGCACACGCTCTACGTCTCGCCTTTGAAGGCGCTCGCGGTCGACGTGCAGCGTAATCTGCTCACGCCGATCGCGGAAATGGGGTTCGACCTGCGCGTCGAGACGCGAACCGGCGACACGCCTTCGGACCGCAAGGCGCGACAGCGCATCCGGCCGCCGCAGATCCTGCTCACCACCCCCGAATCGCTGTCGCTGCTGTTGAGCTATCCCGACAGTTTCCTGATGTTCGCCGGGCTCAGGACGATCGTCGTCGATGAAGTCCACGCCTTCGCCACCGGCAAGCGCGGCGATCTGCTCTCGCTGTGCATGGCGCGGCTCCAGACGATCGCGCCGGCGATGCGCCGCGTCGCGCTGTCGGCGACGGTCGCCGACGCCGATGGCTACCGCGCCTGGCTCGCGCCCGATGGAGATATCGATGCGGTATCGCTGGTCGAGGGTGAAGCCGGTGCCGATCCCGATATCACGATCCTGTTGCCTGAAGGGCGCGTACCGTGGTCGGGCCATTCGGGCCGCTATGCCGCCGAACAGGTGATGGCCGAGATCGAGACGCACAAGACCTCGATCATCTTCTGCAACACGCGCAGCCTTGCCGAGCTGATCTTTCAGGATCTGTGGAAGGCCAATGCGATGCAGCTGCCGATTGGCATCCATCACGGCTCGCTCAGTCTGGAGGCGCGGCGCAAGGTCGAGGCGGCGATGGCGGCGGGCAAGCTGCGCGGGCTGGTCGCGACCGCCTCGCTCGACCTGGGGGTGGATTGGGGCGATGTCGATTGCGTGATCCAGATGGGCGCGCCGAAGGGATCATCGCGGCTGCTCCAGCGGATCGGGCGGTCGAACCATCGATTGGACGAACCGAGCGAGGCGATCGTCGTCCCCGGCAACCGCTTCGAATATCTCGAGGCGCGCGCCGCGCTCGACGCGGTGCGTGCCGGCGAACTCGACCCCGATATCTTCCGCCCCGGCGCGCTCGACGTCCTGGCGCAACACGTCATGGCCTGCGCCTGCGCCGCGCCGTTCGAACAGGGCGCGCTGCTCGACGAGGTGCGCTCGGCGCTTCCCTATTCCGCGCTTACCGGTGAGGTGTTCGAGCGCGTGCTCGGCTTCATCCGGGACGGCGGCTACGCGCTCAAGGCGTATGAAAAGTTCAAGCGGCTGACACAGGACGCCGACGGCATGTGGCGCGTCAGCCATCCGAGCTTCGTCGCGCAGCACCGTCTCAACGCCGGGATCATCGTCGAGGCGACGATGCTGACGGTGCGCTTCAGGAACGGGCGCAGCTTAGGCAAGGTCGAGGATGGGTTCGCCGCCACGCTCTCCCCGCGCGACACCTTCTTCTTCGCTGGAATGAGCCTCGAGGTCGAGCGGATCGACACCGAGGACGTCGTGGTGCGCGCGACCAGCCGCCCGGCGCGCATCCCGACCTATGGCGGCGCGCGCATGCCGCTGTCGACCAACCTCGCCGCGCGCGTGCGCGGCTTTCTTGCGCACCCGGACGAATGGCACCGCTTTCCCGATGACGTGCGCGAATGGCTCGAGGTGCAGCGCTATCGATCGACCCTGCCCGAGCCGGGGCAATTGCTGATCGAGACCTTCCCGCGCGAAGGACGACACTACATGGTCGCGTACAGCTTCGAGGGGTGGAACGCGCATCAGTCGCTCGGCATGCTGCTGACGCGGCGGATGGAGACGCAAGGGCTGAAGCCGCTCGGTTTCGTCGCGAACGATTATGCCATCGCCTGCTATTCGATCGACCCGGTCATCGATCCGCGGCCGCTTTTCTCGCCCGATATCCTCGAGCATGAGTTCGTCGATTGGGTGCAGCAATCGCATCTGCTCAAACGCGCGTTTCGCGAAGTGGCGGTGATCGGCGGGCTGGTCGAGCGCCAGCACCCCGGTAAGCGCAAGACCGGCAAGCAGGTCAGCTTCTCGACCGACCTGATCTACGACGTGCTGCGCAAGTACGAGCCGACGCACCTGTTGCTCGAAGCCGCCTGGGCCGATGCGCGCGCGCGGATGACCGATGTCGGCCGCCTCGCCGATCTGATCGCGCGCGCGCAGGATACGATGCTGCATGTATCGCTCGACCGAGTCTCGCCGCTGGCGGTGCCGGTGCTGACGCTGATCGGGCGCGAACGGGTGGCAACGGGGCTTGCCGACGATGCCCTCCTGATCGAGGGCGAGGCACTCGCGGCGGAGGCGATGCGGATCGACTGAAATCCCGCTTGCCAAAGGGCCGGGTCGGGCGCAGCGTAACGATTATGAGCGCATCGATCGGCCTCCTTCTCGCACTGCTGGGCGTACAGCCGGCGCTGCCTCAACCCGCCCTGCCGACCACCGCGACAGGCGCTCCGGGGGCGCCAGCGATGGCTACCGATGAGCAGGTGCTGGCGTTCGAGAATGCCGACGACCGGATGACTGTGCCGGTAACGATCGACGGCGGCGGCATCTATCATTTCATCGTCGATACCGGGTCGCAGCGCACCGTCATCTCGCATGAACTCGCTGGCGCGCTCCATCTCGCCAGTGGCCCCCAAGTCCACCTCACCAGCATGACCGGCAACCACGACGTCGGCACCGTCGTTATTCCCACATTGAGCGTCGGCCCCCTTGGTGGCGAACGGATAGAGGCGCCAGCGCTCTTTGCCCAACACCTCGGCGCACCGGGGCTGCTGGGCATCGACACGCTGCAAGGCCATTCGGTTACGATCGATTTCGCCAAGCAGCAGATGACCGTAACGCCATCGATCAAAAAACGATCGCGTGCGGCACCGCATGACTCTGGCGAGATCGTCGTTCATGCGCGCGATGTATTGGGGCAGCTTGTCGTGACCGACGCCGAATATCGCGGCAGTCGCATCGAGGTGATCGTCGATACCGGGTCGATGGTGACGATGGGCAACATGGCGCTCCGCGAACTCGTCGGCCGATCGACGGGCGGACTGCAGCCGATCGAGCTACTGGGCGTCACCGGCGAATTGATGCACGTCGAATATGCGCAGGTGCACGGGGTCAAGATTGGCGATGTGGAAATCAACAACTTGCCGGTGGCGTTCGCCGACGCCGCGCCGTTTCGTCATTTCAACCTGATCAAGCGCCCCGCGTTGATGCTTGGCATGGATGCGCTCAAATCGTTCAAGCGCGTAAAAATCGATTTCGCCAATCGCGAGATTCGCCTCAAACTCAATGATGCGATCAATCCTTGCCTCGGGTTTTGCATTTCCACGGGACGGGACTAGCGTAGCGCGTTCGATTAAGGGGAGACGCGTATGCCTATATTGTCGACAACGACATTCCGTCTTGCGGCATCGCTGGCCCTGGCGCCGTTGCCGGCTCAGGCACAGGACTCGCCGGACGCCAGGGCGTTCTTTGGCCTCTACAAGCAGCTGGTCGAAACCAACACGACATTGTCGGCCGGCAGTTGCACCCAGGCCGCGAGCCAGATCGCCGCGCGGTTGAAGGCGGCGGGCTATGCCGACGGCGACATCACGCTGTTTTCCACGCCCGATCATCCCAGGGAAGGCGGGCTGGTCGCGGTGCTCAAGGGCAGCGACCCTAAGGCCGGGCCGATGCTGCTGCTCGCGCATCTCGACGTGGTCGAGGCCAAGCGCGCCGATTGGGTACGCGATCCCTTCACGCTGATCGAGGAGGGTGGCTTCTATTACGGGCGCGGCACCACGGACGACAAGGCGATGGCGGCGATCTGGGCCGACAGCCTGATCCGCTTCAAGCAGACCGGCTATCATCCCAAGCGCACGATCAAGCTGGCGCTGACCTGCGGCGAGGAGACGACCTATGCCTTCAACGGCGCCGACTGGCTGGCGAAAAACAAGCCCGATCTGATCGCCGCCGAATTCGCGCTCAACGAAGGCGGCGGCGGGCAGCTCGATGCGGCGGGCAACCGCAAGGTGCTGGCGGTGCAGGTCGGCGAGAAGGCGTCGCAGAATTATACCTTCGAAACGACCAATTCCGGCGGCCACAGCTCGCAACCGGTGCCCGACAACGCGATCTACGAACTGGCCGACGCGGTGAAGGCGGTGCAGGGGTATGAATTCCCGATCCGCTTCACCGAAACGACCCGCGCGTTCTTCACCGCCGTCGCGCCCACCGTGGCGGCGCCGATGGGCCAGGCGATCCGCAAGCTGATGGCCGATCCGGGCGACAAGGCAGCCGACGCCATCGTCAGCCGCGACAAGGCGTTCCATTCGACCCTGCGCACGACCTGCGTCGCCACCTTGCTCAGCGCCGGCCATGCCGAGAATGCGCTGCCGCAACGCGCGACCGCCAACATCAATTGCCGCATCTTCCCCGGCGAAACGGCGGAGGCGACGCGCGCCAAATTGCAGGAACTCGCCGGGCCCAAGGTCAAGGTGACGGCGAACGCGCCGATCCGCCCGGTCGCGATCCCGCCGACGCTCGACCCGAAGATCATCGGCCCGATGACGACGGTTGCCGCGAAGCATTTCCCCGGCATTCCGATCCTGCCGAGCATGTCGACGGGGGCGACCGACGGCATCTTCCTCGAAGCGATCGGCATCCCGGTCTACGGCGCCCCGGGCACTTTTCTCGAAACCGATTTCAACGGCATCCACGGCCTGAACGAACGCCTCCGCAAGACCTCGCTCGATGACGCGCGGTCTTATCTCTACGATCTGGTGAAAGCCTATGCGGGCTGACGTCGCCGCGTGATTTCGGCGGTGTGATTCCGGCGCAGCAGCAGCGGTGTCGGTGGCGTTCAGGCGCATCGACACCCTGCAATCGTCGGTCGTTAATTGCCGGCCCTGCCTTAGCTCCCGTCCGCAGCGTCCTGCCTACATCCCCGCCATGCAAAGGTACTTCATCTCGAGATAATCCTCGATCCCGTGCCGCGATCCTTCACGGCCCATGCCCGATTGCTTGACGCCGCCGAACGGCGCGACCTCGGTCGAGATGATGCCCGTGTTGATGCCGACGATGCCGACCTCCAGCGTTTCCCCGACGCGCCATGTGCGCGCCAGATCGCGGGTATAGAAATACGCCGCCAGCCCGACATCGCTATCATTGGCGAGCGCCACCGCCTCCTCCTCGGTATCGAACACGAAAATCGACGCGAGCGGCCCGAACGTCTCTTCGCTCGCCAGCGCCATATCCGGCGTGCAGTCCGCGACGATCGTCGGCTCGAAGAAGCTGTGGCCGAGCGCGTGGCGATGGCCGCCGGCGATCAGTCGTCCGCCCTTGGCCAGCGCGTCGGCGATGTGTTCCTCGACCTTGACGACCGCGGCATCGTCGATCAACGGCCCCTGCACCACGCCGCTTTCGGTGCCTGGCCCGACCTTCATTTTGGCGACCGCCACCGCCAGTTTCGTCTCGAACGCCCCGGCCACCTCGCGCTGGACGAGGATGCGATTGACGCACACACACGTCTGCCCGCTGTTGCGGTATTTGGACGCCATCGCACCCTCGACCGCCGCATCGAGATCGGAATCGGCAAAGACGATGAACGGCGCGTTTCCGCCCAATTCCATCGACAGCTTCTTCATCGTCGGAGCGCACTGCGCCATCAACGTCTTCCCGACCTCGGTCGATCCGGTAAAGCTCAGCTTGCGCACCACAGCGCTACCGGTCAGCTCCGCACCGATCACCCGCGACGATCCGGTGACGACGTTGAACACGCCCTTGGGAATCCCCGCACGTTCGGCCAGCACCGCCAGCGCGAGCGCGCTCAGCGGCGTCTGCGTCGCGGGCTTCAGCACCATCGTGCAGCCCGCCGCCAGCGCCGGTGCGGCCTTGCGCGTGATCATCGCCGCCGGGAAATTCCACGGCGTGATCGCCGCGACCACCCCGACCGGCTGGTTGATGACGACGATCCGGCTATCGACACGGTGGCTCGGGATGACCTCGCCGTATACGCGTTTGGCTTCCTCCGCGAACCATTCGATGAACGACGCGGCATAGGCGATCTCGCCCTTCGCCTCGGCCAGCGGCTTGCCCTGCTCGCGCGTCAGGATCATCGCCAGATCGTCCTGCGCGGCCATCATCAGGTCGAACCAGCGGCGCAGGATGCGCGATCGCTCGCCCGCCGTCTTCGCGCGCCATGCCGGGAGTGCGGCGTCGGCGGCGGCAATCGCCGCGCGCGTCTCCTCCGCGCCGAGCGACGGCACCATGGCAAGGCGGTCCCCCGTCGCCGGATCATCGACCGCGATCGCCCCCTCGCCGATCCACGCGCCGCCGACATAGCATTGTTCGCGCAGCAGCGCCGCGTCGCCCAGTTCGATGCCCATCCCGCTGCCCTGCATGCCGTGATCCATTCTGCGTTATCCCAAGACGTTTATCTCCTTCCCACACCTTTTTGCGGCAAGGAAGGCCTGCTCGGGCGCCGGTTTAAATTCTCGCCCTCCGATAGATCCGCCACGCCCGAGAAACCGTAACGCCGCTGAACCGTTGACCATCACATGCCGCCAGCGACGAATCTGCTTCCCGGAACGTTACTTCGCAGGCGCGGGGCGCCCGAAACCGTTCGGGATTTCGCTGGTACGCAGATCGACGACCAGCGCTTGGCTGCGGTGCTCTCGCGGGAGGCGCCACTGCTGATCCTCCACGAGGGGACGCTGCACGGCGAAGGACCGGCGTGGCAATCCGCGCACGACCGACTGGTCTGGTCCGACGTACCCAATCGCCGGTTGCTCGGCTGGTATCCCGACGGGCAGGTCGAGGTGCTGATCGACGGCACCTGGTTCATGAACGGCAATGCCGTCGAGGCGGACGGGGAACTGGTCCACTGCGAACATGGCCGGCGCTGCATCAGCCGGGGCGGCGATTACGACAATGCGCCCGAACCGATCGTGACCCATTATCGGGGCAAGCGCCTCAATTCGCCCAACGACGTCGCGGTCGCGCCTGACGGGGCGATCTGGTTCACCGACCCCACCTTCGGGATCATCATGGCCAATCAGGGCGCGCTGGCCGAACCCGAGCTCGACCACCGCAGCGTCTATCGCTTCGATCCGGCGAGCGGCGAGCTTGAGCGCATGGCGGATTTCGAACAACCCAACGGGCTCGCGTTCAGCGCGGACGGGGCGATGCTCTACGTCTCGGACACGTCGCTATCGCTCGGTGAAGTGCCGGGGTACGAGGCCGGGACGAAGCATGAGATCATCTCGTTCGACGTGGGCGAGAGTGGCGCACTCTCCAACCGGCGCTTCTTCTGCCACACCGATCACGGTTATCCCGACGGCTTCGCGGTGGATCGGCGCGGCTGGGTGTGGACCAGCGCGGCCGACGGCGTCCACATCTGGTCGGCCGATCGGCGCAAGCTCGGCTTCATCCCGACGCCCTCCGTGGTGTCCAATTGCACGTTCGGCGGCGCGGACGGCCGGCGGCTGTTCATCGCGGCGACCAATTATCTGCTGGCGATCGACCTCAGCGCGTAAGCTGGTGGAGATGGCCGTCCGGATCGCGGAGCAATGCGTCCGTTTCCGCCCGCCAGACGATCCGCGTCGCGGCGATATCGTTGGCGGCGAGCGGCGCGTGAGGGCGACCTGTCGGAGTATTGTAGCCGAGCAATTCGACGTGCGGCGGCGCCACGGATGGGGCCATCGGCACGACGTGCACGCGGACGTCATCGAGCCCGTCCAGCGCAACCTGGGTGGGGCCGTGGTTGAGCGTCGCGCCCCCCTCGGTCAGTCCGTGACCGGCGTAGAAGCGACGGCTGGCGGCGACGTTCGCGACCGAGATCGCGCTGTGATCGAGGCCCATCATCCCGCTATCCGTCCGGATTGGGTTGGACCCGGTCGGGAATTGCAGAAATTCGAGCGGGTGGCCGTCGGGATCGCGGAACTTGATCGCGGTGACGCCGCCCGCCGATTGGGGCAGTTCGACCGGGCCGTTCCGACTGATCGGGGTTGCGCCCGCGTTGGCCGCGCATTGCCACGCCGCTTGCGCATCATCGGTGACGAGCGCGAAATGCTGGAAGATCAGATCCGCAGCATTGGCGTCGGCCGGATAGGCGCGGCCGGGTGTGTCGAACCAGTCGAGATCGATCCGGCCATCGCCCAGCGTCAGCGGCTGGCGCAGCCCCGATCCGGACAGGCCGAGCAGGCGCATTTCACCTTCCGGGATCGGCGCCGGCCGGCCGGGGGTGAAGCCGATCGCCGCGTAGAAAGCGAGCAGTCGATCGGGATCGGCGGTCACCAGCCGGAAACCGGTGATTGCGTGCAGGGTCATTTCAGATGGCATGGCTCGCGTTTCGGATCGATGTGCAACTGGACGGTCATCAGACGGCATGGCTCGTCGCCGATCGTGCCCGAACGGTGGCCCTTCCGGCCATCGGTTTCGGTGCATCCCTGATCCTCACCGAACGAGAAGTCGCCCGGCCCCTGCTCCACGCGGGTGCCGTCCATGCTCTCGATGAACCAACGGCCCGACAGCACGATGATCCATTGCGGCGCGGGATTCTCGTGCCAGTCACCGACCCAGCCGACCGGCTGGACGGTGAACACCACGGTCGCCTCGCCCCGCGCCATCTTGGCGTTCCACTGCGGGTCCGCCGGGCCAACGCCTTTCAACGCGTAGTTTTCCAGCGCGCATTTGCTTTGGTGGCTGACGCCCTTTTCATCGACGTGCAGGTGCCAATAAGGGGTGGACGGCCTGGGGCCCGGATCGTTCATTGCATACCTCCATAAGGGTGGCTGGACGCAAGCGGATGGGCGAGGAACGGGGCGAGGTCCGTACCGTTGGTGCCGACAACGATCAGCAGGAAACCCGCGCCGAGCGACAGGTTCTTGAGGAAATCCCAGAACAAAGTGCGGCCCTTGCCATCAGGATCGGACCAGAAATCGCCCTGCGCCCAGAATTGTTTGTAGAGGATCGCA
>JALYTP010000262.1 GCA_030854225.1 Pseudomonadota bacterium | reverse complement strand
ATGAAACCCAGGCCCTGTGCTTTCTGGCAGGTGCCAACTCGATCTTTGTCGGCGACCGGTTGCTGACGACTGCCAACCCCGGGGTCGACCGCGATACCCGCCTGTTCGAGAAATTAGGGCTCAGCCCGATGGAGGCTTTCGCATGAACATCCACGAATATCAGGCCAAGGAATTGCTGGCGAAGTTCGGCGTACCGGTCCCGGCCGGTTTTGCCGCGCTGACGGTCGAGGAAGCGGTTGCTGCGGCGAAGAAGCTGCCCGGCCCGCTCTACGTGGTGAAGGCGCAGATCCACGCCGGCGGGCGCGGCAAGGGCAAGTTCAAGGAACTCGGCCCCGATGCCAAGGGCGGCGTTCGGCTGGCGAAGACCGAAGACGAGGTTCGCGCAGCGGCCACCGACATGCTCGGCAACACGCTGGTCACGATCCAGACCGGCGAGCACGGCAAGCAGGTCAACCGGCTCTACGTCACCGACGGGGTCGACATCGCCAGGGAATTCTATCTCGCCTTGCTGGTCAACCGTGCGTCGGGCCGCGTCTCGATGGTCGTCTCGACCGAGGGCGGGATGGACATCGAAACCGTCGCACACGACACGCCGGAGAAGATCCAGACGCTCGATATCGACCCCGCGACCGGGTTCATGCCGCATCACGGCCGCGCCGTCGCCGCCGCGCTGGGGCTGGACGGCGATCTCGCGAGGCAGGCCACCAACGTCGCCGCCAAGCTGTACGACGCGTTCCTCGGCACCGATGCCGAGCAGATCGAGATCAATCCCCTTGCGGTGACGGATGACGGCAAGCTGATGGTGCTGGACGCCAAGGTCGCGTTCGACGGCAACGCGATGTTCCGCCACAAGGATCTGATGGAGTTGCGCGACACGACCGAGGAGGATCCCGCCGAGCTCGAAGCCAGCAAATACGATCTCGCCTATATCAAGCTCGACGGCGATATCGGATGCATGGTCAATGGCGCCGGGCTCGCGATGGCGACGATGGACATCATCAAGCTCAACGGCATGTTCCCCGCGAACTTCCTCGATGTCGGTGGCGGCGCCTCGAAGGAAAAGGTGACGGCGGCGTTCAAGATCATCCTCGCCGATCCGAACGTGAAGGGCATCCTCGTCAACATCTTCGGCGGCATCATGAAATGCGACATCATCGCCGACGGCATCGTCGCGGCGGCGAAGGAAGTGAACCTTTCGGTGCCGCTGGTGGTTCGGCTCGAGGGCACCAATGTCGAGAAGGGCAAGGAAATCCTCTCGACCTCGGGGCTGGCGATCGTCCCGGCCAACGATCTCGGCGATGCGGCGAAGAAGATCGTCGCCGAGGTGAAGAAGGTCGCCTGACGCGCCTCCCCAGGAAGCGTTCGGAGATACGGAGATTGATGCGATGAAGGTGCTGGTCCCGGTCAAGCGCGTGCTTGATTACAACGTGAAGCCCCGCGTGAAGGCGGACGGGACGGGGGTCGATCTGGCCAACGTCAAGATGAGCATGAACCCGTTCGACGAGATCGCGGTCGAGGAAGCGATCCGCCTGAAGGAAAAGGGCGTCACCGAGATCGTGGTGGTGTCGATCGGCGAACAGAAAGCGCAGGAGACGCTGCGCACCGCGCTGGCGATGGGGGCCGACCGCGCGATCCTCGTCGTGTCGGAAGAAAAGGTCGAGCCGCTCGGGGTCGCCAAACTCCTCAAGGCGATCGTCGACGTGGAAAAGCCCGACCTCGTGCTCCTCGGCAAACAGGCGATCGACGATGACAACAACCAGACCGGCCAGATGCTCGCCGGGCTGATGGGCGTCGGCCAGGCGACCTTCGCGTCGAAGGTCGAACTGGCCGCCGACAGCGTCACCGTGACGCGCGAAGTCGATGGTGGCTCGGAAACCGAAAAACTGACGCTGCCTGCGATCATCACCACCGATCTGCGCCTCAATGAACCGCGCTACGCCTCGCTGCCCAACATCATGAAGGCCAAATCCAAGCCGATGGAGCAGAAGACCCCGGGCGATTACGGGGTCGACGTGTCGCCGCGCCTGACCACGCTCAAGGTGGTCGAGCCGGCCAAGCGCACCGCCGGGGTCAAGGTCGCCGATGTCGATGAACTGGTGGCCAAGTTGAAAGCGATGGGAGTCGCACAATGACCGGTAACGTGAAGACGCTCGTCTGGGTCGAGCATGACGGCAAGGCGGTCAAGGACGCCACACTCGCCGTGGTCACCGCCGCCGCCAAGCTCGGCGAGGTGCATCTGCTCGTCGCGGGCAACGGCGTGGACGGCGTCGCCGCCGAAGCCGCGAAGATCACCGGGGTCGAAACGGTGCTGACCGCCGATAATGCCGCGCTTGAGCATCCGCTGGCCGAGACGGTCGCGCCGCTGATCGTCAAGCTGATGGCGACGCACGACGCATTCCTCGCGCCCGCCACCTCGAACGGCAAGAACATCGCGCCGCGCGTCGCCGCTCTGCTCGACGTGATGCAGATCAGCGACATCCTCTCGGTCGAAAGCGCGGACACGTTCACGCGGCCGATCTATGCGGGGAACGCGATCGCCACCGTCCAGTCGAAGGACAAGAAGCTCGTCATCACCGTGCGCGGCACCGCGTTCGACAAGGCCGCGCCCGAAGGTGGCACCGCCAAGGTCGTCGCGACCGACGCTGCCGGGCTTGAACAATCGGTCTCGACCTATGTCGGGTCGGAAATCGCCAAGCTCGAACGCCCCGAACTGACCAGCGCGAAGATCATCGTCTCGGGCGGCCGCGCGCTGGCCTCGAGCGAGAATTTCCACGCCGTGATCGAGCCGCTTGCCGACAAGCTCGGCGCCGCGGTCGGCGCGAGCCGCGCGGCGGTCGATGCCGGCTACGTCCCGAACGATTATCAGGTCGGGCAGACGGGCAAGATCGTCGCGCCGGAAGTCTATATCGCGATCGGCATTTCGGGCGCGATCCAGCATCTCGCGGGGATGAAGGATTCGAAGACCATCATCGCGATCAACAAGGACGAGGACGCGCCGATCTTCCAGGTCGCGGACATCGGGCTGGTCGGCGATCTGTTCAAGATCGTGCCGGAGTTGACGTCGAAGCTCTAGGCGCGACCACGCTCGCGCCGGTGCGAGCGGTAACGCTCGCAAGGCTTCGACCGGCCGGCAGCGCAAAGCGCCGGCCGAC
>JALYTP010000019.1 GCA_030854225.1 Pseudomonadota bacterium | reverse complement strand
CTCCGCGCTGATCCATGCCGCGACGATGGTCACGGCAGGGGTGTTCATGGTGTGCCGCTTGTCGCCGATGTTCGAAACATCGCCCGTCGCGCTCGGCGTGGTGATGACGGTGGGCGCCGCGACATGCTTCTTCGCCGCGACGATCGGGCTGGTGCAGACCGACATCAAGCGCGTGATCGCCTATTCGACCTGCTCGCAGCTCGGCTACATGTTCTTCGCCGCCGGATGCGGTGCGTACGGTGCGGCGATGTTCCATCTGTTCACCCACGCCTTCTTCAAGGCGCTGTTGTTCCTCGGCGCGGGCAGCGTGATCCACGCGATGCACCACGAGCAGGACATGCGCTATTATGGCGGCCTGCGGAAAAGCATCCCGTGGACCTTCTGGGGGATGATGGCGGGGACGCTCGCCATTACCGGGGTCGGCATTCCCGGCGTGTTCGCCGGATTCCCCGCCATCGGCTTTGCGGGTTTCCATTCGAAGGACGCGATCATCGAAGCCGCCTGGGCCTCGGGCCAGCACGGTGCGTCGATCACCGGCATCGTCGTCGCGCTGCTCACCAGTTTCTATTCGTGGCGGGTGATGTTCCTGACCTTCTGGGGCAAGCCGCGCTGGGTCAATTCCGAACATATCCGGCATGCGCTTCATGATGTGCACGGCTCCGGGCATGGCCACGCGGAAGAGGCGACGCAGGACACGACCGCGCATCCCCACGCTCACGATGCGGACGCCCACGATCTTGCCGACGGCACCGGCGGTTACCACCCGCACGAAAGCCCGCTCACGATCCTGATCCCGCTCATCCTGCTGTCGGTCGGTGCGGTCGCGGCGGGGTTCGTGTTCCACCGTTACTTCATCGATCCATCGGCGGGCGAGGCGTTTTGGAAAGGCGCGATCGCGTTCCGCGAACATCTGATGGAGGCGATGGAGACGTCGTTGCCGCTGGGCGTGAAGCTTTCCGCGACGGCGGCGATGCTGATCGGGCTGTGGACCGCGTGGATGATGTATATCCGGCATCCCGAGGCACCCGCGAAACTCGCCGCAACGTTCTACGTGCTGTACGATTTCCTGCTCAACAAATGGTATTTCGACGAATTGTACGACCTGCTGTTCGTCCGCCCCGCCTTCGGCATCGGGCGTCTGTTGTGGAAAAAGGGTGACGAAGGCACGATCGACCGGTTCGGCCCCAACGGATCGGCCTGGCTGGTGGTGCAGGGGTCGCGGGTCACCGCACGACTGCAATCGGGTTATGTCTACACCTATGCCTTCGTCATGCTCATCGGGCTGACCGCGGCCGTTACCTGGGCGATCAACCTGTGAGCGGCTTCCCGATCCTGTCCGTCATGCTCGCGGTCCCCGCGATCGCGGCAGTGGCGTGCCTGTTCCTCAGCGCGAACGGCGCGCGCTGGCTGGCCTTGATCGCCACGCTCGTCGATCTCGCGCTCGGCGCCGCACTCTGGGCGCAGTTCGATATCGGCGGGGCGCAGTGGCAGTTCGTCGAATATGTCCCGCTGTTCGGCAAGTTCGGCTGGGCGCTCGGCATCGACGGGTTCGCGCTTCTGCTCATCATGCTCAGCGTTTTCCTGATGCCGATCTGCATCGGGGCGAGCTGGCAGGCGATCGAGAACCGCGTGCAGGAATATATGTGCGCGTTCCTCGTCACCGAATTGCTGATGATCGGCACCTTCGCGGCGCAGGATCTGTTCCTGTTCTACATCTTCTTCGAGGCTGGTCTCATCCCGATGTACCTCATCATCGGCATCTGGGGCGGCCGGAACCGGATCTACGCGAGCTACAAATTCTTTCTCTATACGCTGCTCGGTTCAGTCGTGATGTTCATCGCGATGCTGTGGATGGCGCAGTTCGCGCACACCACGAGCATCCCCGTGCTGCTCAACACCGATTTCCCGGTCCGTGCGCAGACCTTCCTGTGGCTCGCCTTCTTCGCCTCGTTCGCGGTCAAGATGCCGATGTGGCCGGTGCACACCTGGTTGCCCGACGCGCACGTCCAGGCGCCGACCGCAGGGTCCGTCATCCTGGCGGGCGTGCTGCTGAAGCTCGGCGGTTACGGCTTTCTGCGCTTCTCGCTGCCGATGTTTCCGGAAGCGTCCGCAAGCCTCGGCTGGCTGATCTTCGGCCTGTCGGCGGTGGCGGTGATCTACACCTCGCTGGTCGCCTTGGTGCAGTCGGACATGAAGAAGCTGATCGCCTATTCGTCGGTCGCGCACATGGCGATCGTGACGATCGGGCTGTTCGCGTTCAACCGGCAGGGCATCGAAGGAGCGATGATGGTCATGCTCGGGCACGGGCTCGTCTCGGGCGCGTTGTTCCTGTGCGTCGGCGTCATCTACGACCGGCTCCACACGCGCGAGATCGACCGCTACGGTGGGCTGGCCATCAACATGCCGCGCTACGCCTTGTTCTTCATGCTGTTTACGATGGCGTCGGTCGGCTTGCCCGGCACGAGCAATTTCGTCGGCGAGTTCCTGAGTCTCGCGGGTACGTACAAGGTCTCGACCACGATCACCCTGTTGTGCACCACCGGCATCATCCTCGGCGCGGCATACATGCTCTACCTCTATCGCCGCGTGGTGTTCGGCGAACTGACCAAGGACGATGTGCGCGCGATGCCCGATCTGTCGATGCGCGAAATCCTGCTGCTCGCGCCGATCGCGGCGGCGGTGTTGTGGATGGGCGTCTACCCCGAGAGCTTCCTCGCGCCGATGCGCAAGGATGCCGGCGTGCTGGCCGCGCGGATCGCGCGCGCCAGGCCTGTGGGTGATTCGCTGCCGACCCCCGGACGCGCGGCGATGCCAGTGATGCAGGCGGAGGCCGCGAAATGATCGCCTCGTTGCTCATGACGCTGCCCGAGGAAGTGCTCGGCTTGGGCGCGTTGCTGCTGATGCTTGCCGCCGCCTGGGGCGGGCAAGCCTCGACCAGGGCGATTTCCTGGGCGTCGGTCGCGGTGCTGGTCGGTGCGGGCATCGCGCTCGCCGGGCCGGCGTCTTATGGCGGCGAGGCGTATGGCGGGTTGTACCGCGCGGACGCTTTCGCCGCGTTCGCCAAGGTGTTGATCTACACCGCCGCGGCCATCGCGATCCTGATGGCGCCGGGTTTCTTCCGGCGCACATCGGGGGATGATCTGCGTCCCGAATACCCCGTCCTGATCCTGCTATCGGCGGTGGGCATGGGGATGATGGTGTCGGCCGGCGATCTGCTGACGCTCTATGTGGGGCTCGAGTTGCAGAGCCTTGCCGCTTATGTGCTGGCCAGCTTCATGCGCCGCGACACCCGCTCGGCCGAGGCGGGGCTGAAATATTTCGTGCTCGGTGCGCTGGCGAGCGGGATCCTCCTCTACGGCATTTCGCTGGTCTACGGCTTCAGCGGCACGACGCTCTTCTCGTCGATCGCCACCGCTTATGGCGCGGGCCATTCGCTCGGGCTGACCTTCGGGCTGGTGTTCGTGTTCGCCGGCCTTGCGTTCAAGATCAGCGCGGTGCCGTTCCACATGTGGACCCCGGACGTGTACGAAGGCGCGCCGACCCCGGTGACCGCGTTCTTCGCCTCCGCACCCAAAGTCGCGGCGATGGCGCTCAGCGTGCGCGTCGCGGTCGAGGCGATGGGCCCGGCGACGTTCGAGTGGCGCCAGATCGTTATCTGTGCCTCGCTCTTGTCGATCATCTTCGGTTCGGTCGCGGCAATCGGGCAGACCAACATCAAGCGGCTGCTGGCGTATAGTTCGATCAACAATGTCGGCTTCGCTTTGGTCGGCCTCGCGGCAGGAACGCCCGAGGGCGTGTCGGCGGTGCTGATGTACCTGACGATCTACGTCGCGATGACGCTCGGCAGTTTCCTTGTGGTGCTCCAGATGCGCGGTGAGGACGGCCAGCCGGTGGAGACCATCGCGAGTCTTTCTGGCATGTCGAAGACGCGCCCCGGCCTCGCCTTGGCGCTGGCGGTGTTCATGTTCAGCCTCGCGGGCATCCCGCCGCTGTTCGGCTTCTACGCCAAGTTCGCGGTCTTCTGGGCCGCCGTGCAGGCCGGGCTGTTCCCGTTCGCCGTGATCGGCATCGTCGCGTCGGTTATCGGCGCTTATTATTACCTGCGGATCGTCAAGACGATGTATTTCGACGATCCTGCCCCGGCCTTTCCGCGCGGGGATGATCGTATCGAGGGCGGGCTGATCGCGGCGGCAGCGTTGTTCGTCTCACCGCTCGGCTATCTCGCCATCCCGGTGCTCGGCGGCTGGACGATGATGGCGGCGAGGGCATTGTTCTGACGATCCGCACCGTCGCTGAGACGGGATCGACCAACGCCGACATGCTCGCGCTCGCCGGGACCGGGGC
Organism: Pseudomonadota bacterium; assembly: GCA_030854225.1. Taxonomy (GTDB): domain Bacteria; phylum Pseudomonadota; class Alphaproteobacteria; order Sphingomonadales; family Sphingomonadaceae; genus Sphingomonas. Next base: position 6,561 of record JALYTP010000019.1, on the reverse strand, counting down.
GGAGGAAGGGCTGTGGCTGCGCGCCGAACGCCAGTCCGGCGGGCGCGGACGGCAAGGGCGGACGTGGGAATCGCCCGCAGGCAACCTCTATGCGAGCACGCTGGTGCGGCTGCGCTCGCATGATCCGACCGCCGCAACGCTTGCCCTGGTGGCGGCGGTGGCGCTGGAGGAGGTGGTGCGCGTCTATGTCGCGTCATCCCCACCCTTTCGCGGCTTCGCCGCTCCCTCCCTCTCCCGGCGGGAGAGGGAGGGGGTCCATCCCGCGCAGCCGGGTGGGAAGGGCGAGGGCGCTTTGCAGATCAAATGGCCCAACGACCTTCTGTTCGACGGCGCCAAGCTCTCCGGCATCTTGCTCGAGCGCGCCGGGGATGCGGTGGTGATCGGCATCGGCGCCAACCTCGCGCATCACCCCGATCTGCCGGACCGCCCGACCACCAGTCTAGCCGAGCACGGCGCCGCGCCCGATCCGGCCGATTTCCTCGAAACGCTCGCCGAGGCGTTCGCGCGCTGGGTCGGCGTGTGGCGTAATGAAGGGATCGCGCCCATTCGCACCCGCTGGCTCGACCGCGCGCACCCGATCGGCACCGCGCTCACCGTGCGGCTGCCCGATGGCGCCAGTTTCGACGGGCTGTTCAACGGCCTCGACGGTGACGGCGCGCTCATCCTGCGCTTGGCGGACGGGGCGACCCGTGTCATTCACGCCGCCGACGTCTTCCTGATCTGAAAGGCCGGGACGAAATGCTGCTCGCGATCGATGCCGGCAATACCAACATGGTCTTCGCGCTCGTCGACGAGGCGCGCACGATCAAGACGCGCTGGCGCATCGCGACCGATCCGCGCCGCACGGCCGACGAATATGCCGTGTGGCTGTCGCAGTTGCTGGCGCTCGAGGGGTATAAGCGCGAGGACGTGACCGCGACGATCATCGCCACCGTCGTCCCGCGCGCGCTGCACAACCTCCAGACGCTGGCGCGCAAATATTTCGGTAGCGAGCCGCTGATCGCGGGCCAGCCGCCGGTCGAATGGGGCATGGCGCTCGACGTCGAGGAGCCGCAGGCGGTCGGCGCTGACCGCGCCGTAACGATGATCGCCGCGCACGCGCTCCACCCGGGCGACCTCATCACGATCGATTTCGGCACCGCGACGACGCTCGACTGGTCCGATTTCAACGGGGCGTACAAGGGCGGGATCATCGCGCCGGGCATCAACCTGTCGCTCGATGCGCTGGTGACGGCGGCGGCCAAGCTGCCGCGCATCGCGATCGAGGCCCCCACGGCCACGACGTCGGTGATCGGCCGCGACACCGTCACCCAGATGCAGATCGGCATCTTCTGGGGCTATATTGCGATGATCGAGGGGCTCGTCGCGCGGATGAAGGCCGAGGTCGGGCGCCCGGTGACGGTGATCGCGACCGGCGGGCTGGCGACGTTGTTCGAGCAGCATACCGATGCCTTCGACCATATCGAGCCCGATCTGACGATCCAGGGGCTGGCGCTGCTGTGGCACAGGGCCCATATAAGCGGCGACACCGGCGCGGCGGGACGCGCCTGATTTCACCGAACACTATATCAATGGCCGCGACGCACGGCGCGCGGCATCGAGGATTCCAATGATACCGAAAAAAGAACTACTCTTCGTCGCGCTCGGCGGTTCCGGCGAGATCGGCATGAACGTCAATCTCTACGGGTGCGACGGCAAATGGCTGATGGTCGATTGCGGCGTCACCTTTGCCGATCCGAATTATCCGGGCATCGACCTCATCCTGCCCGACCTCGCCTTTATCGAGGCGCAGCGCGAGAACCTCGTCGGCATCGTGCTGACGCACGGGCACGAGGATCATATCGGCGCGCTGCCCTATCTCGCCGAGGATCTTGGCGTGCCGCTCTATGCCGCGCCGTTCACCGCGGGGCTGATCCGCGGCAAGCTGGAGGAAGAGGGCAATGAACGGCGCGTACCGCTGCGCATCGTCCATCCCGGCGAGCCGTTCCAGCTCGGGCCGTTCGGGGTCGAGCTGGTCGCGCTGTCGCATTCGATTCCGGAAGCCAACGCGATCCTGATCGATACGCCGCACGGGCGCGTCTTCCATACCGGCGACTGGAAGCTCGACATGACCCCGGTGATCGGCGCCGCGCCGAGCCCGGATCGGCTGCGCGCGATCGGCGATGCCGGGGTGCTGGCGCTGGTGTGCGATTCGACCAACGTGTTCAACGAGGACGCCTCGGGCTCGGAGGCCGACGTGCGGGCGGGGTTGGCCAGCGTGGTCGCCGCCGCCAAGGGGCGCGTGCTCGTCACGACCTTTGCCTCGAACGCGGCGCGGCTCCACACACTCGGCGAGGTCGCGAAGCAGACCGGGCGGGCGCTGTGCGTCACCGGGCGCTCACTCGACCGCATCATCAAGGTCGCGCGCGCGTGCGGGTATCTCAAGGATTTTCCCGAGACGATCGAGCCCGACCAGGCGATACGGTTGCCGCGCGACAAGGTGATGGTCGTGGCGACGGGCGGGCAGGGCGAGGCGCGCGCCGCATTGGCGCGCGTGGCCAACGGCGATCATCAGATCAAGCTCGACGCGGGCGACACCGTCGTCTTCTCGTCGAAGCAGATACCCGGCAACGAAGTGGCGATCGGCCGGATCCAGAACCAGCTGGCCGCCAAGGGCGTGGTGATGATCACCGAGCGTCAGGCGCACGTCCACGTTTCGGGGCATCCGGGGCGCCCCGAACTGCTCGACATGTACGGCTGGATCCGCCCCGAGCTGCTGCTGCCGGTGCACGGCGAGATGCGCCACATGATGGAACAGGCGCGCTTTGGGCTGGCGAACGGCATCCCGCGCGCGTTGGTGCAGAGCGACGGCGATATCGTGCGGTTGGCGCCGGGCGATCCGAAGAAGATCGGGCACGCGCAGGTGGGGCGACTGGTGCTCGACGGCGATGTCATCCTGCCGGGTGACGGCTCGACCATCAACGAGCGGCGCAAGCTCGCGGTCAACGGCCAGATCTCGGTCGCGGTGGCGATCGGTCAGCGCGGATTGATCGGCACGCCGCAGGTGCGGTTGCAGGGCATCCCGGTTGAGGAAGATCGCGCACCGTTCATCGACGAAGCGATCGACGCGGCGGCCGAGGCGGCGCGACGGCGTGGGCGCAATACCGAGAAGATGCGGGAGGATATCCGGCTCGCCGTGCGCCGCGTCGCCACGCGCTGGACGGGCAAGAAACCGATCATCGACGTGCTCCTGATCGAGGCGTGACGCGGTGATGCGCTGGACCTCGATGCTGGCGATCTATTTCCTGTTCTGGGCGCTATCGGTGTTTTTCGTGCTGCCGTTCGGCATCCGCACCGCCGATGAGGCTGGCTCGGACAAGGTGCCGGGGCAGGCGGAAAGCGCGCCGCACGAATTCCGCCCCGGCCGGATCGCGTTGCGCGTGACGATCGTCGCGACGATCCTGTGGGCGCTGTTCCAGCTGAATTATATCGAGGGTTGGATCATGCCGCAGAGCTTCGACTTCGTCGCCAATGGCGCCGGGATCAGATGATCCGTTACGCCTTGCGCATGCGCTGCGCCCGGCCCCGCGCCAGGCTGCGCCACACCCATTCGAACGGCCCATAGGTGTAGCGATCGAGCCAGGGCTTCGACCCTAACAGCATGACCGCCCAGACGACCAGCACCACGCCGTAACATTGCCACCGCGCGAGATAGCCGTACCAGCCGAGGCCGTAGCCGTTGAAGATCAGCGTGCACACGATGCTCGTGCCGAGATAATTCGAAAACGCCATCCGCCCCGCCGCGCTCAGCCGATCGACCAGCCAGCGCATCCGCCCGGATTGCACCAGCAGGATGACGAGCGCGGCGTCGGCCAGCGACAGGAAGGGGCGGAGCAACGTCAGTTGGATCGAGTCGGTCGCGATCAGCGTGGTGGGCGCGAACCGCGTCGTGTCGATCCAACCGACGAGCGGCAGATAGAGCGGCGCGCAGACGAGATACGCCACGATCGCCAACCGCCGATACGTGCGGCGCGACCATCCGCCCGAAAAGAACCCGGTGCGGAACAGCGCCATGCCGATGAGCATCAACGCGAGCGTATCGGTCAGCGAGGCGAGTCCGCCGACGGTCTGCATGAAATACGTATACGGCACCCGCGCGGCGAGCGCGGTCGCGTAACTGCCCCGATAGGCCGCGAGATCGGCCGGGATCGAGGCCGGCGAGGGCGCTAGTTGCGCATGCGCCGCCGCCCAGGCGCCCCGTGCGGCGGCGGTCGCGTGCGGGGCATGCGCGGCGGCCTCGATCGCGCTCAATTGGTGATAGGCGGTCAGGCCATCGCCCAGCTTGAAGATCAACAACGCGCACCCGACCGCGAGCAATATCGGCGGCTTCCAGCGCCACGCCGCAAACACCACCGCGCCGCACACCGCGTAGAGCACCAGGATATCGCCCGACCAGATCAGGTACGCATGCACCATGCCGATCGCGAACAGCACCGCCATCCGCGTATAATGCACCGCCGCCGGGCTCGCCCCGCGCGCGGCTGCCCCTTCAGCGATCAGCACGGTGGAGGCGCCGAACATCATCGTGAACAGTCCGCGCATCTTGCCGTCGAACAGCACGAAGTTGATCGCCCATGCCCACCAGTTGGCGCCGCTCGCTCCGCCAAAGAAATGCGGGTCGATATAGGCGTAACCCGGCATCGCGAAGTCGACGATGTTGAGCAGCAGGATGCCCATCACCGCGACGCCGCGCACCGTATCGAGCGTCGCGATCCGGCCGTTGATATTGCTCATGCTCGCAAGTTCAGCCGAAGGGTCGCGCGCGCAACGAGCGCGCGGCGATCAGCGCGATCGGAATGCCGACGAGCACGATATGGCAGAACAATTGCGTCACGATGCCGCGCAGATGCGGGAAGTTGCAGAAGCGCGCCGGCACCACGATCAGGTTCATCACGACATAGGTGACGAGGCCGTAGGCGATGCCCCACCAGATCGCGTTCGTAGCCAGCACCGGCCAGCGCTGCGCCGCCCAGACATAGGCCGCGACCATGATCGCCATCAGCGTGAAATGGACGACGAGGCCCAGCACCGCGCCGCCCGCGCCCCAGCCCGTCGCGCCGGGGAACGGGCCCGACGCGACGTAGCGCAGCATATCCGGCACCGCACGGTCGTAGAACAGGGTCAGCCGGATCGCGGCCAGGATATCGAGTGTCCCCGCAACCAATGTCGCGGTGATGATCGCATTGCGCATCGCGCTCTCCCCCCAAATGACGCGGCAGGCTAAGCGCAAACGTGGTGCGGGTCTATGCCATCAGCGCCGGGAAAAACCCTTCATGCGCGGCGCGCAGATCAGCCAGCGGGACGACGAAATCGCCGTCGCCCAATTCGAACACCAGGCGGTTGGCGATCGTCCGCCCGATCCGCTCGACCTCGATCCCCGCCGCTGTCGCGCCGGTCAGGAAATCGAGCAGATGCGCATCGTCGATCGTCGCGACATAGCGGCCCTGATCCTCGGCGAAGAAACGGTGCGCGGTGTCGTCCTTGGTCTCGGGCTGGATCATCGCGCCGATATTGCCGGCCAGCGCCATTTCGGCGAGCGCGACCGCGAGGCCGCCGTCGGACACATCATGCACCGCGGTCAGCGCGCCCGAGCGGATGCCCTCGCGCACGCAATCCCCGGTGGCGCGCTCGGTGGCGAGATCGACGCGCGGCGGCGGGCCATCCTCGCGCCCGTGCACCTCGCGCAGCCACAGCGACTGGCCGAGATCGCCGCGCGCGGGGCCGATCACCACGATCACGTCGCCGGTATTCTTGAACGCGATCGTCGCCGATTGCGACCAGTCGGGGAGCAGGCCGATCCCGCCGATCGCGGGCGTGGGCAGGATCGCGGTGCCGCTGCCGTCCTCGTTCTTGGTTTCGTTGTAGAGGCTGACATTGCCGCTCACGATGGGGAAGTCGAGCGCGCGGCACGCCTCGGCCATGCCCTCGATGCAACCGACGAACTGGCCCATGATCTCCGGGCGCTGCGGATTGCCGAAATTCATGCAATCGGTGGTCGCAAGCGGGGTCGCGCCGACCGCGGTCAGGTTGCGCCAGCATTCGGCGATCGCCTGCTTGCCGCCCTCGACCGGGTCGGCGAGGCAATAGCGCGGGGTGCAATCGGTCGAGATCGCCAGCCCCTTGTCGGTGCCGTGCACGCGCACCACCGCCGCGTCGCCGCCGGGTCGCTGCACCGTGTCGGCGCCGACCTGCGTATCGTATTGCTCCCATATCCATCGGCGGGAGGCGATGTCGGGAGAGGCCATCAGCACGAGCAGATCGGCCGCGATATCGCTGCATTCGGGCGCATCGACCAATGCCTTGGGCGGCGGGGTCGGCACCCATGGCCGGTCGTAAGCCGGCGCATCGTCGGCCAGCGGGGCGAGCGGGATATCGCACACCGTCTCGCCGTCGAATGTGAGCACCATGTGCCCTGTATCGGTAACGCGCCCGATCACCGCGAAATCGAGCTGCCACTTGGTGAAGATGGCCTCGGCAAACGCCTCGCGGCCGGGCTTGAGCACCATGAGCATCCGCTCCTGG
>JALYTP010000261.1 GCA_030854225.1 Pseudomonadota bacterium | reverse complement strand
GATGCGCCCGTCGCTCAAGCCGAACGGGCTGGTGGTGGTGGTCGATGCCAATCGCCCGACACAAAATCACGGCACTCCGCCCGCGCTCCTCAAATGCGAATTCGCGGCGGTCGGTTATGCTCAGGTATCGGTGCAGGACATGCCCTCGGCCGGGGGTTACCTCGCGACCTTCCGCGCGAGCGGGCCGCGCCCCGATCCCGCCGCGATCAAGCCCTGCCGCCTCGACGACTAGAGAATGCCAAGCGCGCGCAGGCTGGTGAACCGGTCCCCCGCCAGCACGAGGTGATCCGACAGGCGGAGCCCCAATGCCTCGAGCGCAAGCACGATCCGCCGCGTCACCGTCAGATCCTGCGCGCTCGGTGTCGCGTCCCCGCTCGGGTGGTTGTGCGCCATCACCACGGCGGACGCATCGAAGGCGATCGCATCGCGCGCCATTTCCCGCATCGGCACCCGCGCCCAATCCGCCGCGCCCGGCGCCAGGTGCCGGATGCCGAGCAGGCGTTCGTCATCCCCCAGATACGCGAACGCGACCGTCTCGCGCGGCAACCCCGCCAAGGGCCGGAACAGCGCGCGCGCCGATGCAACGTCCGAAATGCGCAGGCTTTCCATCAGATTGACGGGCGAATGCATCATGATCTCTGACATGACAGCATGGGGCGCGGGGGCGAATCGCAAGCCGATCCGTTTCGGACGGTCCGGCGGCCTTGGCGGGGGCGCGGCGGCGCGCTAGTCCGGCACCATGCGGCAGTATCTCGACCTCATGCAGCGCGTACTCGATTCGGGTGCCGAGCAGATGGACCGCACCGGCACCGGCACGCTCTCGGTGTTCGGCCACCAGATGCGCTTCGATCTCGCGCAGGGCTTCCCGGTGCTCACCACCAAAAAGCTCCATTTGCGATCTATCTTCGTGGAACTGTTATGGTTCCTGCGCGGCGACACCAACGTGGCGTGGCTGCGCGATCGCAAGGTCAGCATCTGGGACGAATGGGCCGACGAGGCCGGCGATCTCGGCCCGGTCTACGGCAAGCAGTGGCGCGATTGGGAGACGGCGGACGGCCGCCATATCGACCAGATCGCCGAGCTGATCGAGCAGATCAAGACCCAGCCCGCCTCGCGCCGCCAGATCGTGACGGCGTGGAATCCCGGCGACCTCCACGCCATGGCGCTGGCGCCGTGCCACTGCCTGTTCCAGACGCATGTCGCCAACGGCAAGCTCTCGCTCCAGCTCTATCAGCGATCGGCCGACATCTTCCTCGGCGTGCCGTTCAACATCGCGAGCTATGCGTTGCTCACCCACATGCTGGCGCAGCAATGCGGGCTGGCGGTCGGCGATTTCGTTTGGACCGGGGGCGATTGCCACCTTTATTCGAACCATCTCGACCAGGCCCGCGAGCAATTGTCGCGCGCACCGGGACCCCTCCCCACGCTGACGATTCTGCGCGCACCGCCCTCGATCGACTCTTACGAATATGAGGATTTCGCGCTGAGCGACTATGTCGCGCAGCCGCATATCAAGGCACCGGTCGCGGTCTGACGGGAACCGCTTCGCCCCCGCGCTGTTCTGCTCGCGAGACCGCAACAAGAGGACACGCCGTGGACATCACCCAACTCATTCTCGATGAACATGCGCGGCAGCGTAGCCTGTTCGCGCAAATCGAGCAGATCGATGCGAAGGACAAGGAAGCGCTGTCGGCGCTGTGGACGCGGTTGCGCGCGTTGCTCGATTCGCATGCCGAGGCGGAGGAGCAGTTTTTTTATCCACGCCTGATGAAGATCGGCAAAGGCGGCAACGACGCCGATTCCGCCGCCGAGGAAACCGAGGACGCGATCGAGGATCATAACGAGATCCGCGATACCGCCGCCGCGGTCGACAAGGAGGATGTCGGCAGCAAGGCGTGGTTCGCCGCGATCGGCGCCTGCAACAAGGCCAATGGCGACCACATGGCCGAGGAGGAACGCCAGGGCCTCACCGATTTCCGCCAGCAGGCCAGTTTGCAAGAACGCCACGATCTCGGCGTCAAGTTCGCGACCTTCGAGGCGGAGCATGTCGAGGGCGTGAAGCCGGTCGACAAGGACCCCAAGAAGTGGGTCCGCGATCACGCACCGCATTGAGTTCGACGCGCCCGCGCGGCATGACGCCGCGATGATCACCCTGATCCTCGCGCGCGCCGATAACGGCGTGATCGGCCGCGACGGCGCGTTGCCGTGGCACCTGCCCGCCGATCTCAAGCGGTTCAAGGCGCTGACCATGGGCATGCCGATGATCATGGGGCGCAAGACGTTCGAGAGCTTTCCCGCGCCGCTGCCTGGCCGCCGCCACATCGTGCTGACGCGCGACCGGGCGTGGCGGGCGGCGGGGGCGGAGGTGGCGCGGTCGGTCGAGGCTGCGCTGGAATTGGCAGGCGACGATGCCATGGTGATCGGCGGCGCGCAGATCTTCGCGCTGTTCGAACCGCGCGCCTACCGCATCGAGCTGACCGAAATCCACCTCGATGCCGAGGGCGACAGCGTCGTCCCCGACTTCACAGGCTGGCGCGAAACGGCGCGCGCGGATCATCCCGCCACAGATGGCAGGCCCGCCTTCGCCTTCGTCACGCTGGCGCGCGCGGCCTGATCGTGCGCGGGGATGGCGCGGTCCGTCGCCACTTTCTATAGCGCGCCGGGATGGAACGGTTCGACAGCGACACGGCGGTGCCAGAGGCGATGCGCGGCGGGTATGTCGCGCTGGGCAATTTCGACGGGTTTCACCTTGGGCATCAGGCGGTGGTGGGCCGCGCGGTCGAGCGCGCGCGGGCGGCGGGCAGGCCAGCGATCGTCGCGACCTTCGATCCGCATCCGGCGACGCTGTTCCGCCCCGATCTCCCGCCGTTCCGCCTCACCACGATGGATCAGCGCTGCCGGCTGTTCGCAGCCGCCGGGGTCGATGCGGTCTATGTGATCGGATTTACCCCCCAGACCGCCGCGATCGGCGCGGAGCAATTCGTGGAGCGCTGGCTGGGCGATCGCATCGGCGCCGCCGCGGCGATCACGGGGCACGATTTCACCTTCGGCCGCGCCCGAGGCGGCACCGTCGCCGACCTCAAGACGCTGGGCGCCGCGATCGGCATGGAGGCGGAGGCGGTCGGCTCGGTCAGCGACGCGGGCGGCGTGATC
>JALYTP010000260.1 GCA_030854225.1 Pseudomonadota bacterium | reverse complement strand
CGCCAGCCGGTCGGCGACGGCGGCATCGGCACGCGCGGCTTCCGCCTGCGCCTGGGCCTGCGCGGCGGAGGCCTGCTGCGCGGCATTGGCATCGGCCTGGCCGCGCGCGACGCGGAATTGCTCCAGCGATACCGTGACGGGATAACCGAGCACCTTTTGCATCGCGGCGGTCAGGCGCTGATCGGCGGCGGCGTGATAGGTCGGCGTGAACACCGTCGCGGACAGCTGGATCGGGTGCGCGTCATAATTGATATCGACCTGGCCGAGCCGCGCGGTGTCACCGAATTCGCGGTTGAGCATCGTGCGCGCCTCGCGGCTCGCCAGCGCCTCGCGCCCCACGCGCCGCAACGCAAACCCCAGCGGCACCGCCAGCGCGGCGAGCACGGTGAGGAGCACCACCGTCTGCAACGCCGTCTGGTGCGGCGACAGCCGCGGGCCGAAGCCGAACAGCCGCGCCATCACCGCGGCGGTCAGCGCGATCGTCATGAAGTTGGTGAAGAACAACAAGGTCGCGCCCGAAAACACGCTCCAGTTGAGCGTCGCGAGGCCGAACCCGATGACGCCGAGCGGCGGCATCAGCGCGGTCGCGATCGCCACGCCGACGACGGTGCCCGCCCGCCCGCGAATCATCGCATAGGCACCCGCGAGCGCGGAAAAGAGCGCGATCATCAGGTCGAACAGATTGGGCCGGGTGCGCGATGCTATCTCCGGCGTCACGTTCTGGAGCGGCGAGAGCATGACGACCAGCGCGGCGAACGCCACCGCCACCAGCGTGCCGAGCGCCAACGCCGTCGATGCGCGGCGGATCTCGCCCATATCGAACGTCGCCAGCGCGAACCCCAGCCCGATGATCGGCCCCATCAGCGGGGAGATGAGCATCGCGCCGATCACCACCGCCGGTGAGGATTGCAACAGCCCGAGCACCGCGATCCCCGCCGACATCAGCGTCATGAAGGCGTAACGGCCGTTCCACCCGGCATCGTCGCGCACCCGCGCGATCACCTCGCCGTGCGGCACCGTCGCCACCACCTGCATCCGCCACCAGCGCGGCAGGATCGAACGGGGGGGGCGGTCGGCGCGCATCGCCTACCTGTAACGGGAAGCCATTCTGTGTCACGACCGATTTGCACCAGCGCTTGTGTTGCCGAAATGCAACACTATCTTTCACGGGTCAGCAAGGCAGGGATGGCCATGAATCTCGAAAAATTCACCGATCGCGCCAAAGGCTTTCTCCAATCGGCGCAAACCGTCGCGATCCGCATGTCGCACCAGCGCATCGCACCCGAGCACCTGCTCAAGGCGCTGCTCGAGGATGGGCAGGGCATGGCCGCCGGGCTGATCGCGGCGGCAGGCGGCGACGCGAAACGCGCGGTGGCGGAAACCGATCTCGCGCTGGCGAAGTTACCGGCGGTATCGGGCAGCGGCGCGCAATCCACGCCGGGGATCGACAACGATCTGGTCCGCGTCCTCGATCAGGCCGAGCAGATCGCGGCCAAGGCCGGCGACAGCTTCGTCACCGTCGAACGGCTGCTCGTCGCGCTGGCGCTGTCGCTCAATACCTTAGCGGGCAAAGCGCTCAAGATTGCCGGCGTCACGCCGGAGGACTTGAACGCGGCGATCAACCAACTGCGCCAGGGCCGCACCGCCGACACGGCGGGCGCCGAGGACCGGTATGACGCGCTCAAGAAGTTCGCGCGCGACCTGACGCAGGCGGCGCGCGACGGCAAGCTCGATCCCGTCATCGGCCGCGACGAGGAAATCCGCCGCACGATCCAGATCCTCGCCAGGCGGACAAAGAACAACCCGGTGCTGATCGGTGACCCCGGCGTGGGCAAGACTGCGATCGCCGAGGGCCTCGCGCTGCGCATCGCCAATGGCGATGTCCCCGATACGCTCAAGGATCGGCAATTGATGGCGCTCGACATGGGCAGCCTGATCGCCGGCGCCAAATATCGCGGCGAATTCGAGGAGCGGCTGAAGGGCGTGCTCGACGAGGTGAAGGCGGCCGAGGGCCATGTCGTGCTGTTCATCGACGAAATGCACACGCTGATCGGCGCGGGTAAGTCCGAAGGTGCGATGGACGCGGGCAATTTGCTCAAGCCGGCGCTGGCGCGCGGCGAACTGCACTGCGTCGGCGCGACCACGCTCGACGAATACCGCAAATATGTCGAGAAGGACGCAGCGCTGCAGCGCCGGTTCCAACCGGTGTTCGTCGGCGAGCCGACCGTCGAGGATACGATCTCGATCCTGCGCGGATTGAAGGACCGGTACGAGCTGCACCACGGCGTGCGCATTACCGACGGCGCGATCGTCGCCGCCTCGACGCTTTCCAACCGCTACATCACCGACCGCTTCCTGCCGGACAAGGCGATCGACCTGATGGACGAGGCCGCGAGCCGCATCCGCATGGAGGTCGAATCGAAGCCCGAGGAGATCGAAAATCTCGACCGACGCATCATCCAGCTCAAGATCGAGCGCGAGGCATTGAAGAAAGAGAGCGACGCTGCGTCGGTCGATCGGCTCGGCAACCTCGAAGGCGAACTCGCCAATCTCGAGCAGCAATCGGCCGAGCTGACCACCCGCTGGCAGGCGGAGAAAGACAAGATTTCGGCTGAGGCCAAGCTGAAGGAGCAACTCGACGGCGCGCGGCTCGAACTCGAACAAGCGCAGCGGGCGGGCGATCTCGCGCGTGCAGGCGAGTTGTCCTATGGGCGCATTCCGGAGCTGACGCGGCAGGTCGAAGAGGCACAGGGCGCGGTCAAGGGAGCGATGCTGCGCGAGGAGGTCACCGCCGAGGACATCGCGGGGGTCGTCGCGCGCTGGACGGGTATTCCGGTCGATCGGATGCTCGAAGGCGAGCGTGAGAAGCTGCTCGATATGGAAGCCGCGCTAGGCAAGCGCGTGATCGGCCAGCAGCAGGCGGTGCGCGCGGTCTCCACCGCGGTGCGCCGCGCGCGCGCCGGGTTGCAGGAGGCGAACCGGCCGCTCGGTTCCTTCCTGTTCCTCGGCCCGACCGGCGTCGGCAAGACCGAGCTGACCAAGGCGCTCGCCGAATTCCTGTTCGACGATCCCAACGCGATGGTCCGCATCGACATGAGCGAGTTCATGGAGAAGCACGCCGTCGCGCGGCTGATCGGCGCGCCGCCGGGCTATGTCGGCTACGAGG
>JALYTP010000259.1 GCA_030854225.1 Pseudomonadota bacterium | reverse complement strand
ATCTTGTCCTCGGGCACCGCGAAGAACGTGTCGTCCATCTTGAGCGGCGCGAAGATTCGTTGCCGCAAGAAATCGGGCAGTTTCAGCCCCGAGAGGCGCTCGACGACCGCGCCCAGCACGTCGGTCGATACCGAATAATTCCACGCGGTGCCCGGCGAAAACTCCAGCGGCAGCTTGCCCAGCGCGGCGACGAATTCGTCGAGCGTCAAACCGCCGTGCCAATTCTCCATCTTCGACTCGCGATAGGCGGCATCGACGTTCGATCGGTTCTGGAAACCATAGGTTAGTCCCGAGGTATGGCGCAGCAGATCGATCATGCGCATCGGCTCGGCGGTCGGCCTGGTCGCGAACGGCACCGCGCCGCCGCCGCCATTGTAAACGCCGATGTGCTTGAACTCGGGCAGGACGTGGTGGACCGGCGTATCGACCGCGACGAGGCCCTGTTCGACCAGCATCATGAACGCGATCGAGGTGATCGGCTTGGTCATGCTGGCGATGCGGAACAGCGAAGCCTCATCGAGGGCCTTGCCGCCCTCGCGGGCCAGCCCGGCGCTGGAGAAATGCACGATCTCGCCGTCGCGCGCGATCAGCAGTTGCGCGTTGGGCAATTTGCCCGAATCGACGTATCGCTCCTTCAACAGATCATCGATCCGCGTCAGCCGGGCGGCGTCGAAACCGTGCTTGGCGGCATTTGCAATCCGCATATCCCTGTCCATACCCCGATTTCGAATGGTGCGGCTGCTATTGTCTTGAGCGGCGCGCGAATCAACACTAACCTTGGCGCCATCGGCGGAAAAGCCGGACCCGACATTCAATTCCGTCGCACGTCACTGGAGAGGCTCGCCTTGGAAACCGAACCGTTGATCGCGCTCGATCCGGCGTGGCCGCACCGCTCGATTGCCGAAGCGCGCGCAATGCTGACGGCGCCGGGCGAGAGGTTCGAGATGGCCACGGTCGATATTGGAGGCGTTCCGACGCGGGTGTGGAAGAACGCCCCGCCGCATCTCGCCTGGCTGATCGGCGCGTCGCGTGCCTATGGGGACCGCGAATTCACCGTCTATGAGGACGAGCGCGTCAGTTATGAGGCGACCTATCGCGCCGTCGCCGTGCTCGCGGCCTGGCTGCGCGAGGCGGGGGTCGAACAGGGCGACCGTGTCGCGATCGCGATGCGCAACCTGCCCGAATGGCCGGTGATCTTCTTCGCCGGTGCCGCGATCGGCGCGGTCATGGTGCCGCTCAATGCGTGGTGGACGGCGGGCGAGCTGGAATACGGCATCGACGATTCGGGCGCCAAGCTGGTGTTCGTCGATGACGAACGACACGGACGGCTGATCGAGGCGCGGCTCGCGCTGCCCGGTGTGGAACGCATATTGGTGTCGCGCGCGTCGGCGGTGCTGGACGGGCGCGCATCGCGACTGGAAGACGTAATCGGCATGCCGATCGATTATGCCGGCTTGCCAGGTATGGCGCTGCCGCAGGCCGACATCGCCCCCGATGACGACGCCGCGATCATGTACACCAGCGGGACCACCGGCACGCCCAAGGGCGCCCTGGTCACGCACCGCAACCTGATGACCAACATCCTGTCGTCGGGTTATGGCAATGCCCGCGCGGCGCTGCGCCGGGGCGAGGCGGTTCCCGCGCCGCAATCGCGCACCGTCCTGACCGTCATCCCGCTGTTTCATGCGACGGCGCTGAGCGCGATGATGATGGGGGCGATCGCCAGCGGATCGACGCTGATCTTCATGCGCAAATGGGATGTGGTGCGCGCGATGGAGATCATCGAGCGCGAACGGGTGCACATGACGGGCGGGGTGCCGACGATCGCGTGGCAATTGCTCGAACATCCCGACCGCGCGAAATACGACCTGTCGAGCCTGGAGGCGATCGCCTATGGCGGCGCGCCGTCGGCGCCTGAACTGGTACGGCGCATCCATGCCGAATTCGGCGCGCTCCCCGGCAACGGCTGGGGCATGACCGAGACGACCGCGACGGTCACGGGTCACGCCGCCGAGGATTATCTCAACCGCCCGACCAGCGCGGGGCCGCCGGTCGCGACCGCCGACCTCAGGATCGTGGCGGATGACGGCGTGACCGAAGTGCCGACCGGCGAGATTGGCGAATTGTGGGCGCGGGGGCCGATGATCGTGAAGGGATATTGGAACCAGCCCGAGGCGACGGCGGCGACCTTCGTCGATGGCTGGGTGCGCACCGGCGACCTCGCGCGGCTCGACGACGAGGGCTTCGTCTATATCGTCGACCGCGCCAAGGACATGGTGATCCGCGGTGGCGAAAACATCTATTCGACCGAGGTCGAGAACGCGCTTTATGCCCACCCGGCCGTCACCGACTGCGCGTTGATCGGCGTGCCGCATCGCACGCTGGGCGAAGAACCGGTCGCGGTGGTTCATCTGGCGCGCGGCAAGGAGGCGAGCGAGGGGGAGTTGCAACAATGGGTGCGCGATCGCCTGGCGGCCTTCAAGGTGCCCGTCGTGATCCGTTTCGTGCCGGAGATGCTGCCGCGCAACGCCAACGGCAAGATCTTGAAGAGGGATCTGAAGGCGCTGTTCGGGGATCGCGCCGCCGCGTGAGGCGGTCGTTCGCGCTCAGGCGTGGATCACCGCCTTCACCGCCTGTTGCCATCCCGCGAGGCGGGAGTCGCGCGTATGGGCATCGATCGCCGGATCGAAGGTTTCGACCGCGCCGCGCATCGCGCTCGCCTCGGCCAGATCCGCGAACAGGCCGCAACCGATGCCCGCCAGCATCGCCGCACCGAGCGCGGTTGTCTCGGCAAACCGGGGTCGCTCGACGGGGACATCGAGCATGTCGGCGAGATCCTGCGCGATCCAGTCGTTGGCGACCATCCCGCCGTCGATCCTGAGCGTTTTCCAGTCGACGCCGTCGGCGGCGAACGCCGTCTTCAGATCGTGCGCCTGGTGCGCCATCGATTCCAGCGCGGCGCGCACGATATGCGCGCGCGTCGCCGAAAAACTGAGCCCCGAAAGGCTCCCGCGCGCTTCCGCCTCCCACCACGGCGCGCCCAGGCCGGATAGCGCGGGAACGAGGTACACCCCCGCATTGTCCTCGACCGACCGCGCCAGCCCGTCGGTCTCGTCCGCGCTGGCGATCAGCTTCACCGCGTCGCGCAGCCACTGGATCAGGCTGCCCGCCA
>JALYTP010000018.1 GCA_030854225.1 Pseudomonadota bacterium | reverse complement strand
ACGAGGCTTTCGGGCGCTTCAAGCCCGCACCGCTCAAGAACCCAGCGCGCCGAGCATGTCGGCGATGCTGGCGAATTTCTCGCGCGGGGCGCCGGCGCGCGCTCGCGCGGTTTCCGCCGCCTCGATTCGTTGCCAGTCGCGGAAGGTGACGATGTCGACATGGCGCGCGCTGAGCAGAGCGTCGAGCCCGGTGCGACCGCTCTTGCCCGCGTCGCCCGCACCGATGTCGGCGGCGATATGCTCGGCGGCGAGCGCGCCGTCCGGACGGTTGGTGCCGATCGTCCCCGTCGGCCCGCGCCGCGCCCAGCCAACCGCATAGAGCCCCGGCATGATCCGCCCGTCCTCATTGGCGAAGCGGCCGAGCTTTTCGTCATACGGCACGCCGGGGATCGGCGGGGTGCGATAACCGATGCAGCTGACAACCAGCGCGGCGGGCACGGCATAGGTCTCGCCCGTGCCGCTGGCGCGGCCGAATTCGTCGATCCGGGTGCGTTCGACGATGACGCGCTCCGCCTTGCCGTCGCCTTCGATCCGCACCGGCATGGCGAAGAAATCGAAGTCGATGGTGATCGGCGTCGATCGATCGGTCGCGGCGAAGTCGCGCAGATGCGTCACCGATTTGCGCAGGCCCGGATCGAGCGCGGCATCGGCCTCGACCGGCGCCAGATCGGCCGGATCGACATGCGGCGCGGCGCGCGCGAGATGGGCCAGTTCGCCCAGTTCCTTGGGTGTCATCGCGATCTGGTGCGGACCGCGCCGCGCGAGGATGGTGATCGTGTCGTGCATCGCGGTATCGAGATGCCCGAGCGCATGGCCGACGATATCCGATCCGTCGAACTCGCCTTGCGTCTTGGCGAGGATCCGCGCCACGTCGAGCGCGACATTGCCCGCGCCCACCACCACCGCGCCTGGGCCGTGCACCGGCGGGTGGAGATCGGCGAAATCGGGGTGGCCGTTATACCAGCCGACGAACGCCGCCGATCCGATCACGCCGGGCAGATCGTCACCCGGAATGCCGAGCGGCCGGTCGGCGGGCGCGCCCGTCGCCAGCACCACCGCGTCGTACAGGTCGATCAGTTCGGCGACCGTCACGTCGCGCCCGACCGCCACGTTGCCGACGAAGCGCACGTTGTCGCTGAGCGCGGTCGCCTCGTAACGGCGGGACACGCCCTTGATCGATTGGTGATCGGGGGCGACCCCGGTGCGGATCAGGCCGTAGGGCACCGGGAGGCGGTCGATGATATCGACGCGAACCTGGCCGGCGAAAACCTTCTGGCACGCCTCCGCGGCATAATATCCGGCCGGCCCCGAGCCGATGATCGCGATCTGCCGCAACGCCGCTCTCCTGATGTTGCGGCGATGCTAGCGGCTTGGCGAACGAGGGCAAGCTGGCTAGGGGGCATCATGTCCCCGTTCGAGGCGATCGCCGCCCTTCTCATCCTGATCGCCGTGTGGCTCGTCGCGCGGCGCAGCATCTGGAACTATGCATTCGGCGCGGTCGGCGCCGCCATGTTCGGCTGGGTGGTGTTCGATGCCCGGCTTTACAGCGACGCGTTGTTGCAGGCGTTCTTCTTGGCGTTGCAATTCTATGGCTGGCGGCAATGGTCGCGGCACCGCGCGGAAAGCGGCACGGTGGTGGTCGAGATGCTGACGCCGCGCGCGCGGCTCGGCTGGGCGGCGACCATCCTCGTCGCGACGTTGGGCTGGGGATGGCTGATGCACCGCTTCACCGATGCCGCGCTGCCTTTCCTCGATGCGCTGGTCGCGATGGTCAGCGTGGCGGCGCAGATCCTCCTGTCGCGGCGCAAGGTGGAGAATTGGGGGTTGTGGATCGCGGTCAACGCGCTGTCGGTATGGCTGTATACCGCCAAGCAGTTGTGGGCGTTCGCCGGGGTCTATGTGATCCTGTTCGCGCTCTCGCTCTGGGGGCTCGCCAAATGGCGCGCGGCGGGGCAGGGGGCGGCGGCATGACCCGCACGATCTGCCTCCACGGCCCCGAATCGACCGGCAAGTCGACGCTCGCGCCGCGCATCGCCGATCGGCTGGGGGGCGCGGTGGTCGACGAATATGGCCGCGAATATGCCGAGGCGCGGGGAATCGATTTCACCATGGCCGACCTGCGCGAGATCGCGCGGATCCACGATGCCGGCACCCAGATGATGCGCGCCGCCGGGATCGATCCGCTGATCCTCGATACCGATCCGTTGATGACGGCGGTGTGGGCGGACATGCTGTTCGGCACGCGCGATCCGTGGTTCGATGCGTGGGGCGGCACGGCCGATCTGTATCTGTTGTTCGATATCGACCTGCCGTGGATCGAGGACGGCACGCGGATGTTCGGCACGTCCGAGGCGCGGGCGCGCTTCTTCGACCTGTCGAAAGCCGAGCTGGAACGGCGCGGGGTGCGCTGGGCGCTGGTGTCCGGTGCGGGCGAGGCGCGGTTCGAGAACGCGCTAGACGCGATCCGCGACGCCGGGCTGGCCTAGCCCTTCTTCGCGTTGAGCGCCTTCACCGCGTCGAGCGTGCCGGTGATATGGCCCGCCGGGTTCAGGTCCGACAGCACGTAGGCGATCCGGCCGTCCTTCGCGATCACATATGAGGTGCGATTGGTCCAGCCGGTCTTTTCCTTCAGCGCCACGTCATAGCCGGTGATCGTCGCCGGGGTGGCTAGGCCGACCGGGAACTTGTCGCGGCATTCGACCTTGGAGAATTCCTTGATCCGGTCGGCATTTCCCGCGGTCAGCCCGATCAGCGTCGCGCCCTGTTTCTTGAAATCGTCCGCCGCCTCGGCAAAGGCATGCGCCTCGACCGTGCAGCCCGAGGTGAAGGCGGCGGGGAAGAAATACAGCACCACCGGGCCGGTCTTCAGCGCCTTGTCCAGCGTGAAGTTGAAATCCTTGCCGCCGACGGAGGCGGTCGTCGTGAAGTCGGGCGCCTTGTCGCCGACCTTGAGCGCGGCGAAGGCGGGGGTGGCGGTGCAGGCGACAAGCGCCGCGATGGTCGAAAGGGTCAGCGCGCGCATCGGGTTTCTCCTGTCAGGTTGCGCCGATGGTAGCCCAGCGCGCGCCCAAGCGAAAGGGCGACGGTCGCCCGCCGCCCCGTCGTGAAACGTCCGCGTGGTGTTAGTGCCGGGCAAGCGGTGCCGCCGCCGCCGCATTGTCCGGCAATCCGCCGAGCTGGCTGACCAGCTTGGTATAGGCGTCGAGATAGGCCAGCACGATGATCTGGCCGATCGCGGTGTCCTGATAGCCGCCGCCGCCCGCGCCCGCAAAGGCGCCGCCGCCGAACGCGCCGCCACCGCCGCCGAAGCTGACATCGGATTTGCGGGCATGGCCTTCGACCAGCGCCTCCTCCTCGGTGGTGCGCGCATTGACCACCGACAGCGTGACGTTGGCTTCTTTCTTGTTGACGTTGATCCCCCCGGCGAGCGCGCCCGCCGCGCCGAGAAACCCGCCGGCATGGCCGAACAGCCCGCCGATCACGCCGCCCGCGCTGCTCCCGCCGGAATGGTTGTTGGCGGTGACGATATCGGGCTGGAGGAAATAATCCGCCGCCTTGACCTGCCCCTTGCCGAGGTTCGAGCCGCCTTGCAGCTCGCCGCTGTCCGCCATGGCGCGCTCCATGTTGCGGCTCGCCATCGCCGCGCCGCGGTTGACGAGGCCGAAACAGCCCGATTTCGCGACAAAGATCTTGATGATCGCCTCGGGGCTGCCGAGGTTGAGCTCACGCCACCACTGCTTGTCGGGCTCGACGATGGCGATCGTGCCGATGCGGTGCGTGCAGACCGGAATGTTGAGCTCGCCGTTGGTCTGCTTCTGGTATGCGGACGAGCCGCGATCGTCCTTGGCGGTGGCCGGTGTGGCGGCGAGCAGCGCGCCAAGCGCCGCAGCGGACAAGAGATAACGCATGTAAACCCCCGTAATTGCGTCCGCCCCGTATCGGGTGTCGGAAAACGCGTCTGGACATGCGACCCTGTCGAACACCGCTCTAGCACCACGCGACTTGCTAGGCTAGGCGCTTCGCGCATGACGCCGCTCGCCCGCATCCGCAATTTCTCGATCATCGCGCATATCGACCATGGCAAATCGACGCTTGCCGACCGGCTGATCCAGCAGACCGGCGGCCTGACCGCGCGCGAGATGAGCGAGCAGGTGCTCGACAACATGGACATCGAGAAGGAGCGCGGCATCACGATCAAGGCGCAGACCGTGCGCCTCGCCTATAAGGCGCAGGACGGTGAGGATTACGTCCTCAACCTGATGGACACGCCGGGGCATGTCGATTTCGCCTACGAAGTGTCGCGCAGCCTCGCGGCGTGCGAGGGCGCGCTGCTGGTGGTGGACGCCGCGCAAGGGGTCGAGGCGCAGACCCTCGCCAACGTCTATCAGTCGATCGAGCACGACCATGAGATCGTCCCCGTCATCAACAAGATCGATCTGCCCGCCGCCGATGCCGAGAAGGTGAAGGCGGAGATCGAGGAAGTGATCGGCCTCGACGCGTCGAACGCGGTGCTGACGTCGGCCAAATCGGGCATCGGCATCGCCGACGTGCTCGAGGCGATCGTCACACGCATCCCGCCGCCCAAGGGCGATGCCGACGCGCCCTTGAAGGCGATGCTGGTCGACAGCTGGTACGATCCGTATCTCGGCGTCGTCATCCTGATCCGCGTGATCGACGGCGCGATCCGCAAGGGCCAGCAGATCAAGTTCATGCAGACGGGGACGCTGCACTTGGTCGACCGCGTCGGCTGTTTCCGCCCCAAGATCGAGCAGCTGAACGAACTGAGCACCGGCGAAATCGGCTTCATCACCGCGCAGATCAAGGAAGTCGCGCAGACCCGCGTCGGCGACACGATCACCGACGCCAAGCGCCCCGCCGCCGAAGCGCTTGCGGGATTCAAGGAAGTCCAGCCGGTGGTGTTCTGCGGCCTCTTCCCGGTCGACGCCGCCGATTTCGAAAAACTGCGCGAGAGCATTTCCAAGCTGCGCCTCAACGATGCGAGCTTTTCGTTCGAGATGGAAACCAGCGCGGCGCTGGGCTTCGGCTTCCGCTGCGGCTTTCTCGGGCTGCTGCATCTGGAGATCATCCAGGAGCGGCTGACGCGCGAATATGATCTCGACCTCATCACCACCGCGCCGTCGGTCGTGTATCAGATCGAGCTGACCCACGGGCAGGGGCATATCGAGCTGCACAACCCTGCCGACATGCCCGATCCCAGCAAGATCGAGAGCATCGCCGAACCGTGGATCGAGGCGACGATCTATTCGCCCGACGAATATCTCGGCAGCATTTTGAAATTGTGCCAGGACAGGCGCGGCATCCAGAAGAACCTGACCTATGTCGGCGGGCGCGCGCAGGTGACGTATGAATTGCCGCTCAACGAAGTGGTGTTCGATTTCTACGACCGGCTGAAATCGCTGTCGAAGGGCTATGCGAGTTTCGATTATCACCAGATCGGCTACCGCGAGGGCGATCTGGTCAAGATGGGCATCCTCGTCAACGAGGAGCCGGTCGACGCGCTCAGCATGATCGTCCACCGCGCGACCGCCGAGGTGCGCGGGCGCGGCATGGTCGAGCGGTTGAAGGAACTGATCCCGCGCCACCTGTTCAAGATCCCGATCCAGGCGGCGATCGGCGGCAAGGTGATCGCGCGCGAGACGATCAGCGCGATGCGCAAGGACGTGACCGCGAAATGCTATGGCGGCGACGCCACCCGCAAGCGCAAGCTGCTCGACAAGCAGAAGAAGGGCAAGGCGAAGATGCGCGAATACGGCTCGGTCAGCATCCCGCAAGAGGCCTTCATCGCGGCGCTGCGCATGGGGGATGAGGGCTAGGGCTGGCGACGGATCAGTCGCGATGGTGTCATCGCGCTGGAATGACGGGATAACCTGGGGTATCAGCGATCTTCGGGCGCGATGTTCATCAGCCGTGCCGACAGCGCCGCAATATCTTCGGCGCTGTAACCGAGCGATCGCCGCTGCGTCGAGGGAGGTCGTTTTTCGACCGACAAACCCGCACGCCATTCGGTCGCGGGGCGAATCGGGCGGGGGGTGAAGCCACCACCGCAATTCGGGCAGACATTATGCAATCTGGTCTCGACGCAATCGGCGCAGAAGGTGCATTCGAAGGTGCAGATGCGCGCGTCGAGCGCGTTCGGCGGCAGATCGATGTCGCAATATTCGCAATTGGGCCTGAGCTCGAGCGCCATGGAAACCGCCTTGTGCTGATGTGATCGCGGCGACATATCGGATGGACCGCGCCACGGGCAATAGTGTGGCGCGCCGACACCGCAGCGACAGGCCATATCGAGATGCACGCATGACCCCGCGCGACCTGCTCGCCACCGCGCGTGTCCCCGGCGGCGCGGAGGAGTTGCGGCTGTTCCGGCGCGGCGACGATTTCATGATCGTGCTCGACCGCAACGAGCTGATGAACAGCCGGATGAGCGGGTCCGAGGAAGCGCTGGCGACGATGACCGCCGATCGGCTGCACGGCGTTGCCGCGCCCCGCGTGCTGATCGGCGGTTATGGCATGGGGTTCACGCTGCGCGCCGCGCTGGACGTGTTCGGGCCGGACGCGCGGATCGTCGTTGCCGAGCTGGTGCCCGAAATCATCGAATGGGCGAGGGGGCCGATGGCGGCGCTGACCGCGGGGTGCCTCGACGACCCGCGCGTGACGATCGCGCATGAGGATGTCGTCGCCTCGATCGGTGCCGCGCGCGGCACTTGTGATGCGATCCTGCTCGATGTCGACAACGGCCCCGACGGGCTGACCCGCGCCAGCAACGGTCGGCTCTATTCGGCGCGCGGGCTGGATGCGGCGTGGACCGCGCTGGCGCCCGGTGGCGTGCTGGCGATCTGGTCCGCCGCGCCCGATCCTCGCTTTGCCCGGCGGCTGGGCGATGCCGGGTTCGCGGTGGAGGAAATGGTCGTGCGTGCGCGCGGCAACGGCAAGGGCCCGCGCCACGTCATCTGGTTCGCGCGCAAACCGCCGGCGGGCAGATGACATGCTTGTCACGCGCGCGAGCGGTTGCGGCCACGCGTCGGGCGGGATAGCGTCGGGCAACTGCCTGGGGATGTGGTTAGGCTGACGTGACGCAAGCGCCGATCTTCTACGACGCTTCGGGAAGGCGCCGGCGGCGCTTCGCGTTCGGCGTCGCGGCGTTCGTCGCGCTGTTGATCCTGTCGCTGATCGTGCTGGTGGTGTCGATCGGCGCGGTGCCGCGCGCTCCGCTGCTGCCGTTCCAGGCGGAGCATAGCTCGGCGGTCAAGCTGCCCGCCCCGCGCGAGCCGCTGCTCAAGCGCGCGCGCCACCGGCTGAGCGATATTTCACGGCTGCTCACCGGCGCACCGGCGCGCGGGGTGAACGAGGATACGCCGCTCGCCATCGCCTTCCACGCGCCGTGGGACGAGGACAGCACGTCGTCGCTGCGCCGCCATATCGAGGATCTCGACTGGGTGATCCCGGGCTGGATCTCGGTCACCGGCCCCGGCCACACCGTCACCACCTTCGCCGACAATGCGGGGCGCGCGGTCATCAACAGCGCGACCCACCGCCCGCTGATCCTGCCGATGATCCAGAACGCGCTGAACGGGCAGTGGGATGCGCCCGGCATGGCGGCGCTGCTGCACTCGCCCGTATCGCGCAAGCAACTCGTCGACGTGCTCGAACGCTATCTGGCGGTGAACCATGCAGGCGGGGCGTTCTTCGATTTCGAGGAGCTGACCCCGGCGGCGCAGGGCGATTACCGTGTGTTCCTGAAGGAAGTGAAGACCCGCTTCGCCAGGCACGGCTGGATCGTCGCGATCGCGGTGCCGGTGGGCGAGGACGGGTGGAACACGCGCGCCTTCGTGCCGGTGGTCGATCGGCTGTTCCTGATGGCCTATGACGAGCACGAACTGTCCAGCGAGCCCGGCCCGATCGCCTCGCAGGCCTGGTTCGAACAGGCGGTGGCGCGCGCGGCGCGCGGCATTCCGCGCGGCAAGCTGGTCGTCGCGATCGGCAATTACGCGTATGACTGGCATGACGGCGGCGGCGATCCGGCGACCGTGGCCGAGGCGTGGCAGGCGGCGAGCGAATCCGATACCCGCCCCACCTTCTTCCCGAGCAGCGGCAATAGCGGCTTCGCGTATGAGGAGGATGGCAGCCGCCACACCTATTGGCTGCTCGGCGCGGCATCGGCGTACAATCAGATCGCGTTCCTGCAACGCGCGAAGCTCGGCGCGGTGGCGCTGTGGCGGCTGGGGTCCGAAGACCCGGGCATCTGGGATATTTTCGGCCGCGCGCACCGCACGCTGCCCGATCCGGCCGTGCTCGACACGATCCCCTCGACCTCGACCGTCGATATCGAGGGCAATGGCGAGATATTGAAGATCGCCGGCGTGCCGGTGCAGGGCAAGCGGCAGGTGACGCTGGGCCGCAATGGCCTCATCGCCAGCGTCGATTTCCAGGCGCTGCCATCACCCTATGTCGTCCAGCGCGAGGGGTACAAACCGGGCCTTGTCGCGCTGACCTTCGATGACGGGCCCGATCCCAACTGGACCCCCATGATCCTCGACATCCTCCGGCAAAAGCAGGTGCCCGGCACCTTCTTCATCGTCGGCGAGAATGCGCTCACCAACCGCGCGCTGCTCGAACGCATGATGCGCGAGGGGGACGAGGTTGGCAGCCACACCTACACCCATCCCAATCTCGCCGGCGCCTCGGCGGCGGAGACGGCGTTCCAGCTGAACACCACGCAGCGGCTGTTCCAGGCATTCACCGGGCGCTCGCTCCGCCTGTTCCGCGCGCCCTATTTCGGCGATGCCGAGCCGACCACGGCGGACGAAATCGGCCCCGCGCTCCAGGCGCAGAACCGCGGCTACATCTCGGTCGGGCTGCACGTCGATCCCGATGACTGGAAGCGGCCGGGCACCCAGGCGATCATCGACCAGACCGTGAGCCAGGTCGAGGCCGGCATGGCGCCGTGTGACGCCAATTCGCCGGCCAATTGCAGCCGCAACATCGTGCTGCTCCACGATGGCGGCGGCGACCGGCTCCAGACGGTCGAAGCGCTGCCGGTCATCATCGATGCGCTGCGCGCCAAGGGATTCCGCTTCGTTCCCGTGTCCGATCTGGCGGGGATCCCGCGCACCCAGGCGAACCCGCCGATCACCGAAAGCGAGCGGCTGGCGGCGCGAACCAACCTGTTCATCTTCGGCACGCTCGGCTGGGTCGTCATCGCGCTGGGCTGGGTGTTCCTGTTCGCGATCTCGATCGGCATCCTGCGCGCGCTGACGCTGTCGGCGCTGGCGCTGATCCAGGCGCGGCGCGAGGGACATATGGTCTTTCCCGCGATCGACCCCGATACTTTCGTCACGGTGATGATCCCGGCGTTCAACGAAGAAACGGTGATCGAGCGCGCGGTATCGGGCGTGCTCGCCTCGACCGAGGTGAATGTCGAGGTGATCGTGATCGACGACGGATCGTCGGACCGGACGAGCGCGGTGATTGCCGACGCGTTCGGCCACGATCCTCGTGTGCGCCTGCTGACGCTGGAAAACGGCGGCAAGGCGCGCGCGCTTAACCGCGCGCTGGCGCTGGCGACCGGCGAGATCGTCGTCGCGCTGGACGCCGACACGCAGTTCGAGCCGACCACGATCGCCCGCCTGGCGCGCTGGTTCGGCGATGACCCGACGCTGGGCGCGGTCGCGGGCAACGCCAAGGTCGGCAACCGGGTGAACGTCGTCACCAAATGGCAGGCGCTCGAATATATCACCGCGCAGAACCTGGAGCGGCGTGCGCTGGCGCGGCTCAACGCGATGACGGTGGTGCCCGGCGCGGTCGGCGCGTGGCGGCTCTCGGCGATCCAGGGTGTGGGCGGCTATCCCGACGATACGCTGGCCGAGGATCAGGATCTCACCATCGCGATCCAGCGCGCCGGGTGGCGGGTGACGTACGACCAATATGCCGTCGCCTGGACCGAGAGCCCCGAGACGCTGAAAGGGCTCGCCAAGCAGCGCTTCCGCTGGGCGTACGGCACGCTGCAATGCCTGTGGAAGCATGGGCGGATCATGGCCAGGGGGCAGCCGCGCGGGCTGGCGTTCATCGGCCTGCCGCAGGCGATCCTGTTCCAGATCGTGCTCGCCGCGATCTCACCGATCATCGATCTCGCGCTGCTCGTCAGTTTTGCCGCGACCTATTATGCCGTCCACGCGCACGGCTGGGCGCAGACGCAGCACGATGTCGAGAAGATGCTGCTCTACTGGCTGGTGTTCACCGCGATCGACGTGCTCGCCGCGACGATCGCCTTCGCGCTGGAACGGCGCGAGAAGTGGCGCCTGCTGCTCTGGCTGATCCCGCAGCGGATCGGATACCGGCAGGTGATGTATTACGTCGTCCTGAAGGCGATCGCGCAGGCGATGCGCGGGCCGCGCGTGGGCTGGGGCAAGCTCAACCGGACGGGTCGGGTGAACCTTTGAGCGCGGGCGCGAGGCGGCGGTAATTCGCCTTGCGTGACGACCGCTAGACGTCGACCCGCATCGTATATTCCAGCGCGGCCACCCGGTCGTGCATGCGGGTCGCGTCGAAGGCGAACGGCGCCATCTTCGCGCCTGCCCCACGCTCCACCCCGATCATGAAGGCGCGCGCGGTGTGGCCGGTGCCGTCGGCCCAGTTATAGTGCAGGTTGATCGTCATGACAGGCACGAACAGGTCGCGTCCGTTCGCCTGCATCGTCTGCACCATGTCGCGCGGCAGCATGCCCATGCCGGGCAATGTGATCGAATCCCCCGGCGCGAGCGCGAAGGGGGCGATGTGCGGCCGATCGACCGGGGTGTCGAACAGCATCGCGATCGTCTCGTCCTGTTGCGCACCGGCGGATAGCAACCGCGCGTCAAGCGCCACGTCGCGCGCGCCCGCCATGCCCTCGTTGCGCACGGCGATATCGTATTCGACCGCGACGCCGGTGAGGTTGGTGCCGGCGCGCTTGACGTGAAGCGCGACGACGAGGCGGGCGCGGGGTTCGGCGTCGTCGTGCGCGGCGGCCGGCGTGGGTATGGGCTGGCGCTCTGGGCGCGGTGGTGCGG
>JALYTP010000258.1 GCA_030854225.1 Pseudomonadota bacterium | reverse complement strand
CCGCCGGGTTGACCTCGACCTGCTCGGCCCGCTCGACCGCGCGGTGCGCCGCGTCGTTCGCCGCCTTGCGCGTGGCGCCGATCGCCTTGCCCGCGCTGTCGCGCGCGGCGCGGTAGCGGTCTTCCATCGAATCGCGGACGGATTTGGCCTTATCGGCGATGGACGGGGTGGAGGGGGCGTCGGTCATGATCGTTTTCCTCTGTTGCCGGGTTTGAGAGGCGAACTCTTGGGCGGGGGCGTTGTTTCCCGCTGCGTGCCGATCAGATGGCGCAGCGGCTTGCGCGCCAGAAACAGCCCGACCCCCGCGGCAACGCCCGCCAGCGTCAGCGGATGGCGTTTCGCCACCTCCAGGCTGTCGCGCGCCAGTTCCTCGCCCGCCTGGCGAATTTCCTGCGCCGCCTCGCGCGCCAGCACCTTGGGGTTCAGGCGGTTCTGTATTTCGACCAGCGTCTGCGCCAGCTGCTGGCGCGCGCGCTCTGATCGCTGCTTCGCGCCGGCCATATTATCGGTGTCGCGGTCGGTCACGTCCGGGGTCATTCGTGGGTCGCCTTGATCCGCGTGATGCGCTTCAGCTTGGCAACGGCGATCACCACCATCACGCCGGTGATCACCATCGCGCTGCCGACCACGATCACCGTGGCCCAGGCGGCCGAATGGATATGTTGCCGGACGACCAGCACCAGCCCGACCAGCATCGCGATGATCGAGGATTGCGCGATCAGGAACGCGAGCAGCATCAGGACGACCGCGACCTTCGCCGCGCCGATCCGCGCCAGCGCTTGGGCGCGGTACAAGCCCAACTCCGCCCGGACGAACCGCTCCGCATCATCGATCAACCGCGAGAACAAATGCCCGATGCTGTTGTCGC
Organism: Pseudomonadota bacterium; assembly: GCA_030854225.1. Lineage (GTDB taxonomy): Bacteria > Pseudomonadota > Alphaproteobacteria > Sphingomonadales > Sphingomonadaceae > Sphingomonas. The sequence continues at coordinate 2,367 of JALYTP010000258.1, read as the reverse complement.
CGACGCTATCGTCCGGCGCGGGTGGCGGCGGTGTCGCGTCCATGGAGCCCCCGTTTCCCGCCAACGGTCAGGCGCGGTCGCTGTCGAGGCCGGCCTTGATCAGCCGCACCATCACGAAGCCGAGCGCCGCCGCGGTGCCGATCGCCACCGCCGGGCTCTTGCGCGCGAATTCCCGCACATCGCCGATCAGATCGTCGACGTTCCTGGATTTCAGCGACGAGGAGAAATTGGAGACGGCATCGGCCGCGCCGCGCGCATATTGGCCGTATTGCGCGCCGACCTTCTCGTCCACCGTGCCGGCGGCATCGCCCATCAATCGCGCAAGCTCATCGAGAACCCCGCCAGCGCGCGCCTTGCCCTCTTCGGCATAGCTGCGCGCCTTGGTGCCGGCATCCTTGGATATCTGCGCCGCGCCATCCTTGAAGGATTGTTTCGCGCTGGCGGTCACATCAGCCAAAGTCGCCTTCGCGGCGGCCTTGGGGGAGGTGCCGGATTTGGCGCGCATCGCCTTGGGTTTGGTCACCGCCGGTTTGGCCCTGGCGGCAACCGAATTTGCGCCACCCTTCGGCGCGGCGCGGGTCGCGGCCCTCTTGATCGGCGCGGCGGGCTTGGGGGTCTCGTCTGCCATGGCTGGTATCCTCGTGATTGAAACTGTCGATCGATCAACCGGCCAGCGGCCGTTCCGGTTCCGTAACCCGGCGCCTGCCGACCACGCGAATTGCCGCCGCCGGACTTAGCCGATAGAGGCACGCCGCATCCATCGGCTATCCCGATAGCCACGCCAGATAGCAAGGATCGTAACGTGACCGCAATCATCGACCTTCATGCGCGCCAGATTCTCGACAGCCGCGGCAACCCGACCGTCGAGGTCGATGTCCTGCTGGAGGATGGCAGCTTCGGCCGCGCGGCAGTGCCCTCGGGCGCTTCGACCGGCGCGCACGAGGCGGTCGAGCGGCGTGACGGCGACAACTCGCGCTGGGGCGGGAAGGGCGTCGATCAGGCGGTTCAGGCGGTCAATTCGGAGATCGCCGACGTGGTGCTCGGGCTGGATGCAGAGGATCAGGCCGACCTCGACCGCGCGATGATCGATCTCGACGGCACCGACAACAAGGCGCGGATCGGCGCCAACGCGATCCTCGGCGTCAGCATGGCGGCGGCCAGGGCGGCGGCGGAGGCGCGCGGACTGCCGCTGTACCGCTATATCGGCGGCATCTCGGCGCATGTCCTGCCGGTGCCGATGATGAACATCATCAACGGCGGCGAACATGCCGACAACCCGATCGATTTTCAGGAATTCATGATCGTGCCGGTCGGCGCCTCCTCGATCCTCGAGGCGGTGCGTTGCGGATCGGAGATTTTCCACACGCTGAAAAAGGCGCTGCACGACAAGGGGCTGGCGACGGGCGTGGGCGACGAGGGCGGGTTCGCGCCGAATATCGCCAGCACCACACAGGCGCTCGATTTCATCATGAGCAGCATCGAAAAGGCGGGATACACCCCCGGCGACGATGTGATGCTCGCGCTCGATTGCGCCGCGACCGAATTCTACAAGGGCGGCAAGTACGAGATTTCGGGCGAGGGCAAGAGCCTGTCGAGCCACGACATGGCCGAATATCTCGCCGATCTGACACGGCGCTACCCGATCTTCTCGATCGAGGATGGCATGGCCGAGGATGATTGGGAGGGCTGGAAGGCGCTGACCGATCTGGTCGGCGACAAGGTCCAACTGGTCGGCGACGATCTGTTCGTGACCAATCCCAAGCGCCTGAAACAGGGTATCGACCAGGGAATCGCGAACTCGATCCTTATCAAGGTCAACCAGATCGGCACGCTGACCGAGACGCTGGCGGCGGTATCGATGGCGCACCGCGCTGGCTACATCGCGGTGATGAGCCATCGTTCGGGCGAGACCGAGGACACGACGATCGCCGACCTCGCGGTCGCGACCAATTGCGGGCAGATCAAGACCGGCAGCCTCGCCCGCACCGACCGGCTGGCCAAATACAACCAGCTTATCCGGATCGAGGAGGAACTGGGCGATGCGGCGGTTTATGCCGGGCGGAGCGTCCTGCGCGGCTGAACGAGCCACCCGAGCGATTCGATTCGCCGCATGTTCGATTCGATTCGCCGAATTCGTTCGAAAATACAGCTTGATCCGCGAGTCGTGGTGAGCGACACACGGGCATGACCCGCCGCGCCCTCGTCAAGCATTCGTCGATCCGCACGATGCTGCGCCGCGCCGGCCCTCCGGCGGCATTGATCGCGGTCGGGCTGTTCTTCGGCGGGTATGCGATCCTCGGCCCCAACGGCGCGCTCGCTTATGGCGACATCAAGCGCCAGCTCGTGCAGCGCAAGGCCGAGCTTGCC
>JALYTP010000257.1 GCA_030854225.1 Pseudomonadota bacterium | reverse complement strand
GCCTTATGCCCCTTTTCACGCAAGGTCCGCATCCTGCTGGGCGAGAAGGGCGTGGGGTATGATCTGGTGCGCGAGGCCCCGTGGGAGCGGCGCGACGAATTCCTCGACATGAACCCCGCCGGGCAGACCCCGGTGATGACCGATCCGGCGCGCGGCATCCTGCTGATCGATTCGATGACGATCTGCGAATATCTCGAGGAAACCGTCGACAAGGCGGCGATGATCAACGGCACCGCCGTCAACCGCGCCGAAATCCGCCGGCTGGTCGCTTGGTTCGATACGCAATTCTATCAGGACGTCACTGCGCCACTGCTTCACGAACGCATAATCAAGCGCGCGCAGCGTGCCGCGCCCGATGCGGCCGGCCTGCGCGAGGCGATGAAAGCGGCGGTGCGGCATATCGATTATGTCGATTACCTGCTCGACCATCGCAACTGGATCGGCGGCGCGACGATGAGCCTGGCCGATCTGGCCGCTGCGGCGCAAATCTCGATCACCGATTATCTCGGCGGGATTGACTGGAAAGCGCATGAGCAAACCGCGCGCTGGTATCGCGGGATCAAGAGCCGGCCGAGCTTCCGCCCGCTGCTCGCCGAACGGATGGAGCAGATCAGCCCGCCGTCGCATTACGACGACCTCGATTTCTAGCGCGCGGATGGCGACGGTCGACGATTTCGATGCGATCGACATCCGGGTCGGCACGATCGTCGAGGCGGCGGCGTTTCCCGAGGCGCGCAAGCCGGCCTATAACCTGTTGATCGATTTCGGCCCCGCGATCGGCCTCAAGAGATCGTCGGCGCAGATCACCGATCATTATACGCTGGACGAACTGGTCGGGCGGCAGGTCGCGGCGGTGGTGAACTTTCCGCCGCGCCAGATCGGGCCGGTGATGTCCGAGGTGCTGACGCTCGGTTTTCCCGATGCCGGGGGCAAGGTGGTGCTGATCGCGCCGTCGCAGCCGGTGCCCGATGGCGGGCGGCTGTTCTAGCGCGCCGCTGCCTCGCTCAACGCATCGTGACGATGCCGACCAGCGCGCCGAGCGAGACCAGGCACAGGAACCCGTTGATCGCGATCAGCAGCGCATGCGGCAGCGCGCGCTGGCTGGGGTGGAGATCGACGAATCCGGGCGACAGTTCGCGCCATATCGCGGCGGCGAAGCAGAACGCGCTGAAGATCGCGAGCACCGCGCCGGTCGCCACCGCGAGCCAGCCGGGCAACACGTCGTGCAGCAAGGTGCGCGCGCCGACCGCCGAGGCGAGCGCGGCGAGCCCGGTGCGCACCCACGATCCATAGGCCTGTTCGCGCGCCAGGATCGTGCGATCGGCGGCGAGCGCGAGCTGTCGGTCGAAGGCGGGCTTGGCGGGGTCGGCCGGATCCAAAGCATCAGTCCGCGAGGCTTTTCGAGACTTGCTCGCGCATGTCTTTCGATACGCCCGGCAGCGCGACGATACGCTCCAGTTCGGCCCGCATCAGCGCGGCGCGGGCGACATCGAAGCGCCGCCAGCGCCCGAGCGGGGGGAGCAGCTTGGCGGCGGTCTGCGGGTTGAGCCGGTCGAGCGCGATCAGCTGATCGGCGAGGAAGCGATAGCCGGCGCCGCCCGCCTGGTGAAACGCGCGCTGGTTGACCGAGAACGCGCCGACCAGGGCGCGCGCGCGGTTCGGGTTGGCGAGGCTGAAGTCGCGGTGGCGCGCCAGCTCCGCCACCACCGCCCGCGTATCGTCGCGCGCCGACAGCGCCTGCACCTGGAACCATTTGTCGAGCACCAGCGGATTGTCCGAATAACGATTGTAGAAGATATCGAGCGCGGCGATCCGTTCAGGCGAGTCGGTGTTGGCGAGCACGCTGAGCGCGCCCTGCCGATCGGTCATGTTGTCGGCGCGCTCGAATTGCGCGAACGCCATTGCCGCGCTGTCGCCCGCGCCGCTCGCCGCGATATAGCCGAGCGCGACGCCCTTCAATCGGCGCAACGCCTTGTCGCCCGGGGTGTAACGATATGCGCCGGCGCCATCGCCCTCGACATACAGGGCCCGCCAGCGCGCCTCGAGCGTGGTGCCGACCGCCCGGCGCAACGTCTCGCGGGTGCGGAAGATCGCTTCGGGGTCGACCACCGCCATCTGGTCGCCGATGAAGCTTTCGGACGGGAGCAGCACGGCCTCGGCGACGAAGGCGCGGTCGAGCGCCGGATCGTCCAGCGTGTGCTTCACCGCCGCGATCACCCCGTCGTGATCGGGCGTGCCGCCGCGCACCCCGGTGACGAGCGCGTCGAGCATCAGCTGCTGCATCGCCTCGTACCGCGCGAAAGGATCGTCGTCATGCGCGGAAAGGAAGGCGAGATCGGCCGCGCTGCGATCGGTCGCGATGATCGCCGGCGCGGAGAAGCCCCGGTTGATCGACAGCACGGGGCGTTCGGTGATGCCGTCGAACAGCATCTCCTCGGTCTCCTGATCGAACATCACCAGCTGCTCGCTCGACAAGGCGGCGCCCGTCTCGGCGCCGAACAGCTTCAACCTCAGCGGCAGCACGAAGGGCTGCTTGACCGGTTGGCCCGGTGTCGCGGGGGTGTGCTGCACCAGCGTCAACCTCGCCCGCCCGGTGCCGCGATCGTGCGCGAGCGAGGCGGTGGCGCGCGGTGTGCCGGCCTGTTCGTACCAGCGGCGGAACTGCGTGAGATCGACCCCGCCGCCGAATTCCATGCAGCGCACGAAATCCTCGCACGTCGCCGCCGTTCCGTCATGGCGGTCGAAATAGAGGTCGCACGCGGTGCGGAAGCGGTCGGCGCCCAGGATCGTCGCCATCATGCGGATGACCTCGGCGCCCTTGTTGTAGATCGTCGCGGTGTAGAAGTTCGAAATCTCGACATAATCGTCGGGGCGGATCGGATGCGCCAACGGCCCGGCATCTTCGGGAAATTGCGCGGCGCGCAGCGTTCGTACCTCCTCGATCCGCTTGACCGCCGCCGATCCCTGGTCGGCGGAGAAGCTCTGGTCGCGGTAGACGGTGAAGCCTTCCTTGAGCGACAGCTGGAACCAGTCCCGGCATGTCACGCGATTGCCCGACCAATTGTGGAAATATTCGTGCGCGACGACCCCGGCGATGGCGTCGTAATCGTAATCGGTCGCGGTGTCGGGATCGGCGAGGATGTAGCGGCTGTTGAAGATGTTCAGCCCCTTGTTCTCCATCGCCCCGAAATTGAAGTCGCGCACGGCGACGATCATGAACAGGTCGAGGTCGTATTCGCGGCCGAACGTCTTTTCGTC
>JALYTP010000017.1 GCA_030854225.1 Pseudomonadota bacterium | reverse complement strand
TTTCTTGAACAGCGCGCGACCGCGGAAATTGGTCGAGGGCGCACCATACGGGATGGGATTGCCACCGAATTCGGACGTCGGGCCGCCAAAGTAACTGGCCTTGAAGATATACGATTTGCGCTCGTCCCACGTATAGCGCCCACCCAGCGACAGGCTGAGCTGCGGCGTGAAATCGTAGGTGAAATCGCCGTAGAACGATTCGGTCTCGGTGCGCACGTCGCCTGCGGTATAGGCGTCGAAACCGGCCAATGTGGTCGACAGCAGCACGTCGAACCCGGTCGAAGCCTTGGCGCCGAGGTAATAGAAACCCACGATGCCGTTCAGCTTGTCGCTCTTGTACGCCAGCTGGAATTCCTGGCTGGTCTGCTCGTTGCGATAGACTGCGGGCACGTCGACATCGACCGACGGCGTCGCGTCGAAATCGATCGGGGTGTAGCTGCGATCCTTGCGATAGGCGCTGATGCTCTTGATCGAAACGTGATCGCTCAATTGCCCCTCGGCGACCATCGACAGCCCGCCGGCCCAGATATCCTCGCGCGGCGAATTGAGCCCGGCATTGGTATCGTAGACGTTGGAAAGCACGGGCGACCCGGTGAGCAGACCGGGGATCAGCCGGTGGCCGTTGCGCGCGTTCGATTTGTCGTGCGTGTAATCGCCGGTGATACGGATCGACATGCGCTGGTCGGGCGATTCGAACTCGACCGTGGCGCGGCCGGCCCAGATGTTCTTGTTGTAATTGTCGATGCCCAGGTTGAAGTTACGCCCGAACCCGTCGCGCGTCAGCCGCGCACCCGATACGCCGACCTTGAACATCGATCCGATCGGGGTCGACACGCTGATGATCCCGTCGGCCTGGTTGTACGAGCCGTAGGCCGCCTTGAGGTTCGCCTCGAAATGATCGGGCAGGCGCTTGGTGACATATTTTACCGCGCCGCCGATCGTGTTGCGGCCATAGAGCGTGCCCTGCGGCCCGCGCAGCACCTCGATCCGGTCGATATCGTAAATGTCGAGCACGGCGGCCTGCGGCCGGTTGAGATAGACATCGTCGAGATAGATGCCGATCCCCGCCTCGAACCCCGGCACCGGATCCTGCTGACCGACGCCGCGGATGAACGCGGCGAGCGTGGAATTGGTGCCGCGCGCATCCTTCAGCGTGGTGTTAGGGGTGGTGTTCTGAATATCGGTCAGATCGACCGCGCCGCTCTTTTCCAGCTTGTCGGCGGTATAAGCGGTGACCGCGATCGACACCTTGAGCAATGTTTCCGACCGGCGCCGCGCGGTGACGACGACATCGCCGTTGGCGGCCGCTTCGACCTGTTCGGCCGGGGTAGCGGCAGGCGCGGCAGGCGCGGCAGGCGCGGCAGGCGCGGCGGTTTCCTGGGCCATCAGGGGCGCGGCCGACAGCGCGGCGATCGCGACACTGGCGTTCAGCACGAAACGCATCGAAGACAGGCGTAACATTGGAAAGCTCCCCTCCTGTGGCGCCGGGTCGATTCCGTTATCATCGCACGGTTGCGATGCCTGGTTGTGCGCCGTGGAGCGAGGCTATACTGAAACCTGAACCAGGTTTCAACTTGGTATTTGGGAGGGAGAAACAAAATGGCGGGAGAGCGTGTCGTTGCGGCAACGCCGGGTGATCGCGAGGCCGGCCGCGGCGTGCTCGCGGCGAGCGAGGGCAAGGCCCCGCGCACCGAGCGCGGACGCAAGACGCTGCGCGCGATCCTCGATGCCGCCGCGATCGAATTCGGCGAGCGCGGGTTTCACGAGGCATCGGTCAGCGGCATCACGCGCCGCGCGGGCGTCGCGCTGGGCAGTTTCTACACCTATTTCGACAGCAAGGACGCGGTGTTCCGCGCGCTGGTGCGCGACATGTCGGATCAGGTGCGCGACCGCGTCGCCCCCGCCATCCGCGCCGCGCCAGACCAGATCGCCGCCGAGCGCGCCGGACTGCTGAGCTTTCTGGAATTCGTGCGCGGGCACAAGGAAATCTACCGCATCATCGACGAGGCCGAGTTCGTCGATCCCGACAGTTTTCGCCTGCATTACGCCACCACCGCCGAGCGCATCGCGGCGCGCCTGAAGGCGGGGGCCGCGCGCGGGGAGATCCGCGCCGATACCGGCGAGGTCCACGCCTGGGCGATCATGGGGATGAACGTGTTCCTGGGGCTGCGTTACGGCGTATGGGAGGAGGATATGACCCCCAATGCGGTCGCCGACATCGTCGCCGACCTGCTAGAACGCGGGATCGGATCAGGCGCGCGTTAGCCCGCCGAGAGCGCGCGGGCCAGATCGTCGCGCACCGCCCTCACCGCTGCGGCGTCGATCCCGCCACCGCCACCAACGCCGCCCCCGCGCGCAGCGGCAACCGGCGCGGCAGATGTTCCCTTGCGGTCGCCCGACAGCGCCTTTTGCACGCCGCGGATGGTATAGCCTTCCTGGTTGAGCATCGCATCGATGCGCCGCACCAGCGCCACGTCCTCGGGCCGGTAATAGCGGCGCTTGCCGGCGCGCTGGAGCGGACGCAGCTGGGGAAAGCGCGTCTCCCAGTAACGCAGGATATGCTGCGGCAGGCCGGTATCGCGCGACAGTTCGCCGATCGTGCGGAACGCACCGGCCGCCTTGTCGGAGCCGGGGGTCATCGTCGCGGTCAGGCCGCCTCGACGATGCGGTCGCGCATCATCTGGCTGGCGCGGAAGGTGAGTACACGGCGCGGCGCGATCGGCACTTCCACCCCGGTCTTGGGATTGCGCCCGATCCGCTCGCCCTTGTCGCGCAGCACGAACGTGCCGAAGCCGGAAATCTTGACGTTCTCGCCCTGCGACAGCGCTTCGCACATGTGCGTCAGAATCTGCTCGACCAGCGTCGCCGAATCGGTGCGCGACAACCCGATCTGGTTGTGCAGCACCTCGGCCAGGTCGGCCCTTGTCAACGTACCCGCGGAATCCATCGCCTGTTACCCCTCCCCAGGTGGCAGGAATGCTGCGTAACACGATGATAGGGCGAGTCGAAAGCCCTTTGTTACCCACGCGTAACATCGAGTCCTAGAAGCGGACGACTGCCGCGCCCCAGGTGAAGCCCCCGCCCATCGCTTCCAGCACGATCAAGTCGCCGCGCTTGATCCGTCCGTCGCGCACCGCGGTATCGAGCGCGAGCGGCACCGAGGCGGCGGAGGTATTGGCGTGTTGATCGACCGTGACGATCACTTTGTCGGCGGGCAAGCCGAGCTTGCGCGCGGTGGCGTCGAGGATGCGGGCATTGGCCTGGTGGGGCACGACCCAGTCGACATCGTCGGAGGTAAGCCCGATCGCGCCGAGCGCCTCGCCCATTACCGCGGCAAGATTGACCACGGCATGGCGGAACACCTCGCGGCCTTTCATGCGCAACTTGCCGACCGTGCCGGTGGTCGACGGGCCGCCATCGACGTACAGCAGATCGTTGTGGCGCCCGTCGGCGTGGAGCTTCGTCGTCAGGATGCCGCGATCGCCCGCATCCTCGCGCCCCTCGATCACGATCGCCCCCGCGCCGTCGCCGAACAGCACGCAGGTGCCGCGATCTTCCCAGTCCAGAATGCGGCTGAACGTTTCCGACCCGATCACCAGCGCGCGTTTCGCCGATCCTGCACGGATCATCGAATCGGCGACCTGCACCGCGTAGAGGAAGCCCGAGCACACCGCCGCGACGTCGAACGCGACGCAATCGGCGATGCCGAGCATCGCCTGTATCTTGGTGGCCGAGGCGGGAAAGGTCTGGTCGGGCGTGGCGGTCGCCAGCACGATCAGGTCGATCGCCTGCGCCTCGATGCCAGCGGCGGCGAGTGCCGCGCGCGCGGCATCCGCGCCTAAGGTCGCGGTGGTTTCGTCCGGCCCGGCGATATGGCGGAAGCGGATGCCGGTGCGCTCGACGATCCAGTCGTCCGTGGTATCGACCGTTTCCGCCAGTTCGGCGTTGGACACGCGCCGGGCGGGGAGCGCGGCTCCGGTGCCGCTGATGACCGCGCGAATCACGCCGCCGCCTGGGGCTGGGTAACCGCGCCGCCTTCGAAATGGCGCAGATCCTCGCTGATCCGGCGCGTCAGATCGTCGCGCACCATCTTCGCCGCCGCGCCGATCGCGGTGGCCACGCCCAGTTCGCTCGCGCCGCCATGGCTCTTCACCACGATGCCGTTCAGACCGAGAAAGACCGCGCCGTTGTGGATGTTGGGATCGAGATGATGGCGCAGCAATTCCGTGGCCGGGCGCGAGATGAGGAAGCCGATCTTCGAGCGCGTCGAACTGCGGAACGCGCGCTTGAGCAGATCGGCGACGAAACGCGCCGTGCCTTCGGCGGTCTTGAGCGCGATATTGCCCGAAAACCCGTCGCACACGATCACGTCGACACTGCCGCGCGACAATTTGTCGCCTTCGATAAAGCCCGAAAAGGTCATCGGCAGATGCGGCGCGGCGCGCAATGCGCTGGCGGCATCGCGAATTTCCCCGGTGCCCTTCTGCTCCTCACTGCCGATGTTGAGCAGCGCGACGCGCGGACTCTCGAGCTCGAGCGTGGTGCGCGCATAGGCCGCGCCCATCACCGCGAACTGCACCAGATTGTTCGCATCGCACTCGGTATTGGCGCCGAGATCGAGCACCACCACGTCGTTGTCGCCCAGCGTCGGCAGCATCGCGGCGAGCGCGGGGCGGTCGATCCCCGGCAGCATCCGCAGCGACAGCTTGGCCATCGCCATCAACGCGCCGGTATTGCCCGACGATACCGCAGCGCCGGCGCGGCCCTGCTTCACCATGTCGATCGCGATACCCATCGAGGTCGTCTTGGCGCGGCGCAGTGCCTGGCTGGGCTTCTCGTCCCCGGTAATTACGTCGGGCGCATGGACGATTTCCGACGCGGCGGTCAGATGGGGGTGGCTCCGCAACCCTGCGGTGATCTTCGCCTCGTCGCCGACCAGCAGGAAACGCATGTCGGCATGCCTGCGACGCGCGCGCGCCACCCCGGCCAGCATCACTGCCAGCCCGTCGTCACCGCCCATGGCGTCTACGGCGATGCGGGAGCTGTCAGTCACGGATCGCGCTCCCGGGTGCCGTCGTCGTCTCAGCCTTCGACCGAGAGGATTTCGCGGCCGTTATAATGGCCGCACGACGGGCACAGATTGTGCGGGCGCTTCAACTCGCCGCAATTCGGGCATTCCTGGAATGCATCGACCGACAGCGCATCGTGCGCACGGCGCATGCCCCGGCGGGACGGCGTGGTCTTTCTCTTGGGAACGGCCATGGTGGCGAAAACCTCTGCTTGAATCGATCGAAAGCGATAGGCCGGATGCCTGCCGCCCGCAACCGGCGGATCGGCCGGCGACAAGCGGCACCGCGTTTCCGGCTGCGTCGCGAAGGCGTGCGCCTATACCGATTTGCCGCGCCGTTGCAAGGCCGCGCCCGAACGCGCATGAACGAGCCCGAAACGATCAGGGGAGCAGATGCGATGAATCCGACGATGATGCCGGTCTCGATGATGACGGCGGGGGGCGCGGCGCTGATCGCGTTCTGGCTCGGGCTGCGCACCGGCCGCGCGCGCATGGCGGCGAAGGTGAGCATCGGCGACGGCGGGGACGAGGCGCTGATCGCGCGAATGCGCGCGCAGGCGAACTTCACCGAATATGTCCCCTTCATCGTGATCCTGATCGGCCTGATCGAACTGACCACCGGCACCTCGACCTGGCTGTGGGTCGCCGGCGCGTTGCTGTTGATCTCGCGAATCGTCCACGCGCTGGGCATGGACGGGCTGAAGAACGGGCGCAACGTGGGAACCGGGGTCACGTTCCTGCTGATGATCGGGCTCGGGCTCTATGCCGCGACATTGCCCTTCTGGTGGGCGCCGGACAAGGCGAGGATGATCGAGGTCACCCCGATGCCGGCGCAGGGCTAGCCTTCAGGCGGCGAGCGCCCGATCGCCGACGAACGGGTTGCTCGCCCGCTCCTGCGCGAAGGTGCCGGTGCCGCCGTGCCCGGGGATGAACAGCGTCTCGTCGCCGAGCGGCCACAGCTTGGCGACGACCGAATCGAGCAATGCCGCGTGGCTGCTGCGCGGAAAATCGGTGCGCCCGACGGACCCTGCGAACAACACGTCGCCGACCAGCGCCAGCTTCGACGCCGGGTGGTGGAAGATCACGTGTCCCGGCGTGTGCCCGGGGGTGTGCCACACATCGAGCGCCAGATCGCCGACGGTGACGGTGTCGCCCTCGACCAGCCAGCGATTCGGTTCGAACGGTACGCCCGGAATGCCGTATTTCGCGCCGTCCTCGGCCAGTGTCGCGAGCAGCCACGCATCGTCGCGGTGCGGCCCCTCGATCGGCACGCCCAGATCATCGGCCAGCGGCTTGGCCTCGCCGCAATGATCGATATGCCCGTGGGTGAGGATGATCTTCTCGACCGTCACCTTGTGATGTTCCGCCGCCGCCTTCAACCGCGGCAGATCGCCGCCGGGATCGACGAACGCGCCGCGCATCGTCGCGCTGCACCACAGCAAGGTGCAATTCTGCTGGAGCGGGGTGACCGGCAGGATCGTCGCGCGCAGGGGAGGGTTCGCCATCCCCGCGAGATAGGCGCCGACCGCGCGCCCATCAAGCGCGAGGCTGCACACCGGGGTTGCGAAGCGCCCCCAAGCAAGTGCATCCGGCATAAATGCTCGGCGACGATCCCCGGCCCTTCGTGCTGCTCGACGACGCCCGTGCCGGCGGCGCGGCGGCGCGGCTATACCGTGCGCCGGTGCGGATCATCGAAGCCAATGCGCTCGATGACGTGCGTCCCGCGCTGGCGGCGCTGCGCACGGCGACGCGAAGCGGGCTGCATGCCGCCGGCTTCCTGGCGTATGAGGCGGGTGCCGCATTGCACCCCAAGTTGCCGCCGCGCGCGATCGATGGGCCGCTGCTATGGTTCGGGCTGTTCGAAACGTACGACGAGATCGCGCCCGATGCCGTGCCCGCGTTGCTCCCCGATCCGGCGGGCGCGTGGGCGGGGGGGCCGCAACCCCAGATCACCCGCGCCGATTATGACGCGCGCTTCGCCCGGATCACGGCGCTGATTGCGGCGGGCGACATCTATCAGGCGAACCTGACCTATCTGGCGCATGTGCCGGTGGCGGGCGATCCGCTGGCGCTCTACGCGCGGCTGCGCGCCGCATCGCAGGCAGGATACGGCGCGATCGTCTCGACCGGAGCGCGGACCTTGCTGTCGCTGTCGCCCGAATTATTCTTCGCGCTCGACGGCGGCATCCTCACCTGCCGGCCGATGAAGGGCACCGCGCCGCGCGGCACCACGCCGCACGAGGACAAGGCGCTGGCCACCGCGCTCGCCGAGGATCCCAAGCAGCGGGCCGAAAACCTGATGATCGTCGATCTGATGCGCAACGATCTGTCGCGCGTCGCCGAGCCCGGCAGCGTCGCGGTGCCGGCGCTGTTCGCGGTCGAAACCTACCCCACGGTGTTGCAGATGACCTCCACCGTCACCGCCACGCTGTCACCGGGGCTCGATGCGGTCGACGTGATCGAGGCGCTGTTCCCGTGCGGATCGATCACCGGCGCGCCCAAATTGCGCGCGATGCAGGTGATCGGCGAGATCGAGGATACGCCGCGCGGCGCCTATACCGGGGCAATCGGGCGGATCGACGCGGCGGGGGACGGCGGTGGCGATGCGATGTTCAACGTCGCGATCCGCACGTTGACGATGGGCGGGAACGGAGCCGGCGCGGCACTCGGGCTCGGATCGGGCATCGTCGCCGATTCGCGCGTGGACGAGGAATGGGCCGAATGCGCCGCCAAGGGCGCGTTCGTCACCACCGGGCAACGCCCGTTCGACCTGATCGAGACGATGGCGTTCGATCCCGAGGAAGGCATCGCGCTGCTCGAACGCCATCTCGCGCGCATGAAGGCGAGCGCGACGACGTTCGGCTTCGCGTTCGATCGGCACGGCGCGCGTAACGAATTGCAGGCGGCCACCTTCCGGTTGCGACAGGGGAGGCGCGTGCGGCTGGTGCTGGCGGCGAGCGGTGCCGTCGCGATCGAGGTGTCGCCGATGCCGCCGGTCGCGACCGCGCCGATGACGGTGGCGATCGTACCCCTTCCCGTCTCGCGTGACGACATCCGACTGCGCCACAAGACCAGCGACCGCGCCTTTTACGACGAAGCCCGCCGCGCCGCCGGAACCGACGAGATCCTCTTCACCGATCCGGGCGGCTATCTGACCGAGGGCAGCTTCACCTCATTGTTCGTCGAATGCGGCGACTCGCTCGTCACCCCGCCGCTGGCGCGCGGATTGCTGCCGGGCGTGTTGCGCGCCGAGCTGATCGAACGTGGCCGCGCGATCGAGGGCGATCTGACCGCCGCCGATCTGGCGAACGGGTTCTTCCTCGGCAATGCGCTGCGCGGTCTCGTCCCGGCAAAGCTCGCGTCGCGCTGACCAAAGTTTTGTTGCGGTTGCGAGAGGCTATGCCCCCTCGCTATAGGCGGCGATCACAGGGGATCCTATCCATGCAGCCTTCCGCCGCGCTCGCCCGCATCAAGCCCTCGCCGACGCTGGCGATCACCAGCCGCGTGCAGGAATTGAAGCGCGAAGGCGTCGATGTGATCGGCCTGGGCGCGGGCGAACCGGATTTCGACACGCCCGATTTCATCAAGGAAGCCGGGATCAAGGCGATCCGCGACGGCCAGACCAAATATACCAATGTCGACGGCACGCCCGAGCTGAAGGAAGCGGTGCGGCTGAAGTTCAAGCGCGACAACGCGCTCGACTACGGCGTCGATCAGATCACCGTCAATGCGGGCGGCAAGCACACGTTGTTCAACGCGATGGTCGCCACGCTCGATCCAGGTGACGAGGTGGTGATCCCCGCGCCCTATTGGGTCAGCTACCCCGATGTCGTGCTGTTCGCCGGTGGCACCCCGGTGTTCGCCCCCGCGGGCGCGGACCAGGGTTACAAGCTCAAGCCCGAACAGCTCGAAGCGGCGATCACGCCGCGCACCAAATGGGTCATCCTCAACTCGCCGTCGAACCCGACCGGCGCCGCCTATAGCGAGGCCGAGCTGAAGGCGCTGGGCGCGGTGCTGGAACGCCACCCGCACGTCTGGATCTTCGCCGACGATATGTACGAGCATATCGTGTTCGACGATTTCCGCTTCACGACGATCGCAAAGGCCTGCCCGTCGCTCTACGATCGCACGCTCACCGCGAACGGCGTGTCGAAGGCCTATGCGATGACCGGGTGGCGGATCGGCTTTGCCGGGGGGGCGCCGTGGCTGATCAAGGCGATGTCGAAGCTGCAATCGCAATCGACCAGCAACCCCTGCTCGATCGCGCAGGCCGCCAGCGTCGCCGCGCTGACCGGGGATCAGGGCTTCCTCAAGGACAATGCCGCCCTGTTCCAGTCGCGCCGCGATCTCGTCGTGTCGATGCTCAACCAGGCGCGTGGCCTCACCTGCCCCCGGCCCGACGGTGCGTTCTACGTCTATCCCGAATTCGCCGCGTTGATCGGCAAGACCACGCCCAGGGGCAAGGTGATCGAGACCGACGAGGATTTCGTCGCCTACCTGCTGGATGACGCCCGAGTCGCAGCGGTGCAGGGTGCGGCATTCGGTCTGTCGCCGGCGATGCGGATCAGTTACGCCACCTCGGACGATCTGCTGCGCGAGGCGTGCGAACGCATCCAGACGGCGTGCGCGGCCGTAAGATAGAGTGATCGGACAGGCTGGGTTCAGCCGTCCCAAGCAATTCTTGGCCTTGCCGATCGGCGCCGCGACCCGATCTGTCGTGGAGAGCAGACACGAAGGACAAGACGATGCGCGACTGGATTCGCACGAGCTTTACCACGCGGCTGATCGCCGGCTTCGCGCTTGGCGCAGCCGGGATGATCGCCGTCCACGCCGCCACCGCGACGATGCACCAGGACGCCCCTCGCACCGTTCACGCACGCGCGCTGTAACCGGCACCCCGTTTCGCGCGAACCAGAGACGAAACCCTTTTTCGAGGCCATGATGATCAAGACATTCATTCCCATCGCCGGTGCGGCCGGCCTGGCATTCGTGGCGCTGACCGGCGGCATCGCCAATGCGGAACGCGCCGTGCCGATCCCGGCCGCGGCGCTCGATGTGCCCAGGGCGGCCGGCATGCAGACCGCCGTGCTCGCCGGCGGGTGTTTCTGGGGCATGGAAGCGGTGTTCGAACATGTGAAGGGCGTGAAATCGGTCACCGCAGGCTATGCGGGCGGCGCGGCCAGCACCGCCAATTACGACAGCGTATCGAGCGAGACGACCCGCCATGCCGAGGCGATCAAGGTGACCTACGATCCCGCGAAGGTGAGTTACGGCACCTTGCTGCGCGTCTATTTCTCGATCGCGCACAACCCGACCGAGCTGAATCGTCAGGGGCCGGACAGCGGCACCAGCTATCGCTCCGCCATCTTCCCGCAAAACGCGCAGCAACGCACGGCGGCGGCGGCCTATATCGCGCAACTGGGCAAGGCGCATGCCTATCCCGCGCCGATCGTCACGAAGCTGGAAACCGGCGGCTTCTATCCGGCGGAGGCGTACCACCAGCATTTCTACGACAAGAACCCGAACCACCCGTATATCGTCCATTGGGACAAGCCCAAGGTCGCGGCGTTCAAGGCGGCTTTCCCCGGCCTGTACACCTGATCGTCAGGCCGCGAGGGGGAACCGCAGCAGCCGGTTCTCCACCGCGATCAACGCCTCCGCCCCGCGCCCGACGGCCCGGACGATCTCGGGATGTCCGGCGTCCAGCCCACCGGTAAGCGACCCGAAGGCGGGCAGGATCAGCTTGCCGCCGGTCGCGACGAAGCAGCGCCGCGACACCAGCCGCCCGCGCACCCGTATGCGCAATTTGGGATGGAAATGCCCCGACAGCTCGGGCCGCGCGTCGCGCGGATCGGCCTCGTGGCGCAGCACCAGCCCGTCGACGATGGCTTCCGCCACCACCGTGCCGCCGCAATGATCCGCGATCACCGGATCGTGATTGCCGGTGATCCACGTCCAGCGCACCGCATCGGTGAGTGCGCGCAGCATGGCCTGCGCCGGCGCGGGGAGCCGCTCGCAGCCCGCCGCATCATGGAAGCTGTCCCCCAGGCACCAGATCTCCGCCGGGTTGGTCGCGGCGGCGAGCGCGGTCAGATCGGCGAGCGTTGCGACCGAATCGTACGGCGGCAGCATCTGCCCGCCCCGCGCGAACCAGCTCGCCTTCTCGAAATGCAGATCGGCGACCAGCAATGCGCGCCGCGCCGGCCAGAACAATGCCCCCTGCGGCAGCGCGACGAGATCGTGACCGGCGAACGAAAAGGGAACCATCGCCAATCCATGCCGTAACCGGCGCGCAGGATCAATGGCTTGCGGCGGTGCAGTGT
>JALYTP010000256.1 GCA_030854225.1 Pseudomonadota bacterium | reverse complement strand
GGATAAGGGTTCAGGGATTTTCATGGCGACGTCGCTCCGATCACCGCGGTCACTCGTCTGCGGGCCCGACGAATACTGGCCGACCTATGCGCAGGACGAGATCGACGCCGTCACCGACGTTTTGCGATCGGGCAAGGTGAACCAGTGGACCGGGCCGACCGTCGGGCAGTTCGAGGCGGCGTGCGAGGCTGCGTTCGGGGGCGCGCACGGCATCGCGCTGGCGAACGGGTCGCTCGCGCTCGAGTTGCCGCTGATGGCCTTTGGGATCGGTGCCGGGGACGAAGTTATCGTGACGCCGCGCAGTTTCGTCGCCTCGGCCTCATGTGTCCGGCTGGTCGGCGCGACGCCGGTGTTCGCCGATATCGACGCGGCCAGCGGCAACATCACCGCCGAGACGATCGAACGCGTCATCACGCCGCGCACCAGGGCGATCATCCCGGTTCATCTCGGCGGCTGGCCCTGCGACATGCCGGCGATCATGGCGCTGGCGCGGCGCCACGGCATCAAGGTGATTGAGGATTGCGCACAGGCGCACGGCGCGATGATCGGCGACCGCCCGGTGGGGGCCTTCGGCGACGCTGCGGCGTTTTCCTTCTGTCAGGACAAGATCATCACCACCGGCGGGGAGGGCGGCTATGTCCGCTTCGCCGACAAGGGCGACTACGATTGGGCCTGGTCGTACAAGGATCACGGCAAGAACCGCGACAAGGTTTTCGCGACCGATCACCCGCCGGGCTTTCGCTGGCTGCACGATACGGTCGGCACCAACTGGCGCTTGACGGCGATGCAAGCCGCGATCGGCATCCGCCAGTTGGCGAAACTGCCCGAATGGACGCGGTTGCGGACGCGCAATGCGGGCATCTGGCGCGCCGCGCTCGCCGATATGCCGTCGCTCGACATACCGGCGGTGCCGGACGGCATGGTCCATGCCTATTACCGCTATTATTTCTATTTGCGCGACGACGATGCGGCGCTGCGAGACCAGGTGCTGGCGCGCGCGACCGAGTGCGGCCTGCGCGTGTTTTCAGGGTCGTGCAGCGAAGTATATCTCGAACATGCTTTCGACGATCTGCCGCGCCCGGACCTTCCTGTCGCGCGGCGACTGGGGCGGACGAGCCTGATGACCGAAATCTACCCGACGCTCGACCCCGAGGCGCTGGCCGACCGTGCCGCCGCGCTGCGCGACATTATCGCCAGCGTGGCATGAACCGCGACGTCTTCATCCGGCTGGCGGCCGCGCGCCGTTCGGTGAAGCGCACGATCGTGCTGGGGTATGATCTCGCGATCTTGCTGCTCGCGCTCGCGCTGGCGTTCGTGACCCGCTTCAGCAGCCTGCATGTGCCGGACGAACCATTGCTCGTCCCGATCGTGCTGGCGTGCGCGACGGCCGGCATCGCCGCCTTGTACTGGCTGGGGGTGTATCACAGCGTCACGCGTTATCTCGACATTCGCCAGATCAAGCGGTTCGCGCTGGCCGCCGCGATGGTGGGGATGACGTGGATCGCGGCGCTCTACATGCTGCGATTGCCGCAGGTCCCGCGTTCGATCGGGTTCATCTGGCCGGCTTACCTGACCTTGCTGTGGTTCGGCGGGCGTTATGCGATGGCATCGCTGATCACCGGCGGCGAAGCGGGCGGCGCGGTGTTCCAGTCCGCCGGCAAGCCGGTGCTGATCTACGGCGCGAACGGGGCGGGGATCGCGCTGGTCGAGGCGATGCGCACGGCGAACCAGTACCGCGCCGTCTGCTTCGTGGATGATAATTCCGCGTTTTGGGGTCAGCGCGTGGCGGGGCTCAACGTGCATCCACCGTCGGCGATCGCGCAATTGATCGACGATCACGACATCGCCGATGCGTGCCTGGCGTTCCAGTCGACCTCGCGGGTCGCGCGGATCGCCGCGCTCAAGACGCTGACGGCGCACAACCTCAACGTGAAGACCGTGCCCGGCCCCAACGAGGTGCTCAACGGCCGCATGACCGTGACCGATATCCGCCCGGTCAACGTCAACGATCTGCTGGAACGCGACGCGGTGATGCCGCAGCGCGACTTGATCGAGGCGGCGGTCGCAGGGCATTCGATCCTCATCACCGGGGCTGGCGGCTCGATCGGATCGGAGATCTGCCGCCAATTGCTCGACGAAGCGCCGACCAAGCTGGTGCTGCTCGACCATTCCGAATTCGCGCTGTTCGCGATTTCGCAGGAATTGATCGCGCGGCTGGCGTCGCTGCCGGCGAACCAGCGCCCGGTGCTGGTGCCGGTGATCGGCTCGATCCTGGACGCGGGGCTACTGCGCACCGTCGCGACGGAGCACGGGGTCGACACGATCTACCACGCCGCCGCCTACAAGCATGTCCCGCTGCTCGAAACCAACGAGGTGATCGGGGTCGCGAACAACGTCATCGGCACGTTGAACGTGGTGCAAACGGCGGCGACGTTGAAGCTCGAGCGCATGGTGATGATCTCGACCGACAAGGCGGTGCGCCCCGCCAACGTGATGGGCGCATCGAAGCGCGCGGCGGAAATGATCGTCCAGGCCGCCGCCGAGGCTGATCGGGGGGGCACGAAATTCGGCATCGTGCGCTTCGGCAACGTGCTCGATTCCTCCGGTTCGGTGGTGCAATTGTTCCGCCGCCAGATCGGCGAAGGACGCGCCGTGACGGTGACCCACCGCGACGTGACGCGGTTCTTCATGTCGATTCCCGAGGCGACCCAGCTCGTTTTGCAGGCCAGCGCGATGGCCGGCGGGGGCGAGGTGTTCGTGCTCGACATGGGCGAGCCGATCCGCATCTACGATCTGGCGGTCAACATGATCCGGCTGTCCGGGCTGGCGGTGCGCGATGAGCGCAATCCTGACGGCGATATCCCGATCGAGATCGTCGGCCTGCGCCCGGGCGAGAAGTTGTATGAGGAATTGTTCGTCGGCGACGCGACCGAGCGGACCAGCCATCCGCGCATCGCCAAGGCGCGCGAACGCCATGTTCCCGCGACGGTCCTCGAGGCGGAGATCGAGCGCCTCGCGGCGGCGATCGAGCGGCGCGATGCCGCGGCGGTACGCGCCACGCTGATGACGCTGGTCGCGGACGATCACGTGGTGTCGGAGGCTATCCCGGCCAGCGCCGTGCGCGCCTAGATCACCAGCGCGGGCACCCCCACGGCGGTCGCGGTATCCGGAATGTCGCGGATCACCGCCGCGCCCGCCCCGATCCGGCAGTCGCGCCCGACGGACACGCCCGGCGCAATCGCGGCGCCGACCCCGACGAGCGTTCGCGCGCCGACGGTCACCTCGCCGCACAGATGGGCGC
>JALYTP010000016.1 GCA_030854225.1 Pseudomonadota bacterium | reverse complement strand
AGCTGGAACCGGGCGCGGAGGGCACCTTCCTCTATCCCTCGGGCGTCGCCGCCATCGCCGCCGCTTTGCTGTCGGTCTTGTCCCCGGGCGACGAACTGCTGCTGGTCGACAGCGCATACGATCCGACGCGCGGGCTGGCGGGCGGATTGCTCAAACGGCTGGGCATCGCGACGCGCTTCTACGATCCGTTGATCGGCGCCGGGATCGCCGACCTGATCGGCGAGCGGACGCGCGCGATCTTCATGGAGAGCCCGGGCAGCCTGACGTTCGAGGTGCAGGACGTTCCCGCGATCGTCGCCGCGGCCAACGCGCGAGGTGTGACGACCCTGCTCGACAATACCTGGGCCACGCCGCTCTTGTTCCCGGCGATCGCGCACGGTGTCGATC
Source organism: Pseudomonadota bacterium (assembly GCA_030854225.1). Taxonomy (GTDB): domain Bacteria; phylum Pseudomonadota; class Alphaproteobacteria; order Sphingomonadales; family Sphingomonadaceae; genus Sphingomonas. The sequence goes on along the minus strand of JALYTP010000016.1, from coordinate 11,120 downwards.
TGACGATTCTGGCCTGCACCAAATATGTCGTCGGCCATTCCGACGCGATGCTCGGGTCGGTCACCGCCGCACCCGGCCATTTCGCGGCACTGCGCGATACGAGCTTCCAGCTTGGGCAAATTGCCAGCCCCGACGATTGCTGGCTCGGCAACCGGGGTTTGCGCACCATGGCCCTGAGGCTCAAACAGCACGAAGCGAGCGCGCTCAAGATCGCGCACTGGCTGAAGCAACAACCGGAGATCGCCGCGGTGCTCCACCCGGCGCTTTCCGATTGCCCGGGGCACGAGTATTTCATCCGCGATTTCAAAGGCTCATCGGGCCTTTTTGCGGTCGTGCTAAAAGGTGGCGACGACGCTGCGCGCGCCGCGTTGATCGACGGGCTCAACCTGTTCGGCATCGGTTATAGCTGGGGCGGGTTCGAGAGCCTGGCCATCCCGATCGACCCCCAGCATTATCGCACCGTCACCCAGCGCGACGACCCCGGTCCACTGATCCGCCTCCAGATCGGCCTGGAAGACCCCGACGACCTGATCGCCGATCTCGCCGAGGGGTTGGCGCGGTTCGGGCTCGCGCGATGAGCGATCTGGTCGCTTGGCTCAGCGCGCAGGGTCTCACCGCCATTCCGCGTGGCGAATGGATCGTGACGGCGATTGCCGGTGGTTTCGTGCTCCTCGCGCTCGTCGCCGGGGTAGTGGCGCAACGTTTCGCCGGCGCGCGACTCACCAATGTATGGAACAACCGGCTGGCCAACCATGTCGGGGGCATGGGCGTGCGCCTGCCGCTGATCGTGCGCCACGGCACGGCCGCCCTGCTCCTTGCGATCCTCCTCAACGCTTGGCCATGGCCGCCGATCGCGGCGGCGCCGATCGGCTTCGCGCTGGGCGCGGCGGCGGCGCTTGCCATCAATGAAGTGCTACGCGGCGTCGGCATCGCGCGGTGGATCACCCGCGCCATGGCGTTTGCCGTGTTCGTCGCGCTGTTCAGCCACGCGGTCGGCGGGTTGCATCCGATCACCGCGACGCTCGAACAGATCGGCTTCGATGTCGGCAAGCGCCGGTTCTCGCTGCTGACGCTGGTGACGATCCTGATCACAGTCGTCACGCTTTATACGATCGTGCGGCTGGCCAATCGCGTCATCGCGCACTGGGTGGGCGGCGCGTCGAGCCTCGATGCGACGCAGAAGCTGCTCGGGCAGAAGCTCGCCGCGATCGCGGTGATCGTCGTCGCCTTCTTCATCGGCGTCGACCTGTTAGACATCGACCTGACCGCGTTCGCCGTCTTTTCCGGCGCGCTCGGGCTGGCAGTGGGCTTTGGCTTGCAAAAGACGATCGGCAATCTGATTGCGGGGATCATTTTGCTGATGGACCGCTCGATCAAGCCGGGCGACGTCATCGTCGTCGGGCAAAAGGATGTCGGCTGGGTCAACCGGATCGGCGTGCGCGCGGTTTCCGTCATCACCCGCGACGGCAAGGAACATCTGATCCCGAATGAGAATTTGATGACACAGGAGGTGGAGAACTGGTCCTACACCGATCGCAACGTCCGCGTGCGCATCGCCGTCGGCGTCGGTTATAATTGCGACCTCAAGCTCGCGCAGGAGCTGATGCTGCGTGCTGCGAACGAAAGCCCGCGCGTGCTCAAATCACCCAAGCCCAATGTCTGGCTGGAGGCGTTCGGCGACAATGCGGTGGAGCACGAAATCCTGGTGTGGATCAACGACCCCGAAAGTGGTGTCGGCAATGTCCGCTCGGACGTGCTCAACCGGTTGTGGTGGCTGTTCAAGGAACATTCGATCGAGATTCCTTTCCCGCAGCGCGTCGTCCATTTGCAGCGCGACGACCCCGCCTGACGCGTGCAGCCTGTTGCGTCGCTGCCACAGCGAAGCGGCGTTACGCGACTTCCATCGAAATTTTGTTGTGCGCTGCAACAAATTTAGACATTCTCGCATCGCTGCCGGGATGTTGCACGGGGCGGGTCACCCCTTGCCGATAGATGTAACGACCGACGTGCGCAGGCGGGGACGTCGCATTCCATTCGAAAGGGAAACGATGCGCCTCTATACTCTCCCACTCGGCGCGCTGCTGCTCGCCACCACTGCTGCGCCGGCCTTGGCCGACGATACCGCGCCGCCGCCGGTGATCTCCATCAACGGCACCGCGACGCTGACCAGCGATTACCGCTTTCGCGGCATCTCACAGACCGACCGGACGCCTGCCATCCAGGGCAGCATCACCGTCACGCACGAATCTGGCTTCTACATCTCGGCCTGGGGTTCGACGGTCGACGGCTACGTCATCGCCGACCGCCGCGCGCATCAGGAAATCGACCTGATCGCCGGCTACAAGAAGAACGTGAAGGGCGCGACGTTCGATATCGGCGTGCTCTATTACGTCTATCCGCACACCAAATTCGGCGCTGGCGACACCACCAAGTCGGATTTCATCGAGCCCTATGCCGATATCGCCTACACCTTCGGCCCGCTCACGGCGAAGGCCACGATCAATTATGCGCCGAAGCAGAAGGCCCTGTCGCTCGATCAGGGCGCCAGCGGGCTCCTCGGGAAAGAGGACAATGTCTACATTGCCGGCGACCTCACCGCGTCCATTCCCCATACGCCAATCGGCTTGTCGGCGCATCTCGGCCACACCTACGGCCCGAGCTGGCCGGCGACCGATTCGCTCGGTCGCAAAGGCTATACCGACTGGGGTCTCGGCGCCTCGTTCACGTACAAGGTGCTGACGTTCGGGCTGAATTATGTCAATACCGACGCGACCTTCGTGTCGTTCAGCGGCAAGAACGTGTCGAAGGGCGGCGTCGTCGCCTCGATCGGCGCGAGCTTCTGATACGAAAAAGGGGAGCCGTTGCGGGCTCCCCTTCACATGGATCGATCGAAAAGTCTCGTTATTGCGGCGTGGCGGCGCGTGCGTTCTGGCCGTCGCCCTCCGGCGCTGCGATTACGTCACGAGTGGTCGCGCCCTTGTCGATGACGGCGGTTGCCGGATCACCCACGTTCGAGCGGATCCCCGGATCGGCGTTGTCGGCCCCTGCGCTGTCCAGCACGGCATTCTCCGCGCCGCTATGCTGCGCGCGACCGCCGAACAACGCGTCGAGCGCCTGCGCCTGCGAGGTCGCGTCATTGGACCGCGCCGCGCCCGGCTTGGGCGGGGTGAGCGAGAAATCGGGCGGAATCACCAGCGGCGCCTGGCGGCCCACGGCGAATTCATCCGGCCCGCCGCCCTTGCCATAGCCGCGGTGTCCGCACCCGGAAAGCAGGAGGACAAAGCCGACTCCTGCGGCGATCGGAACCAGTTTACGCATCGATATTCTCCACTGAAGCTCGCTCCGCCCGGGGCTTGTCGCGCACCAGCAGGGCACGCACGAGCAGGACGAGCACCCCCACCGTAATGAAGGCGTCGCCGAGATTGAAGATCAAAAACGGCCGCCAGTCACCGAAATGCAGATCGGCATAGTCGGTGACGTGTCCCAGCCGCACCCGGTCGAGGATGTTGCCCAGCGCACCCCCCAGCACGAGGCCGAGCGCGAACTGATCCGTCCGGTTGCGCTCACGCACCATCCACACCACTACGCCGATCGCGATCGCGATGGTCAGCGCGACGAGGCCCCAGCGCGCCGCCTCGCTGTCGGCATGCAGGAAACCGAGCGAGACGCCGCGATTGTGCACCAGGGTGAGGTTGAAAATCGGCAGCAATTCGCGCGTATCGCTCTGCTCGACCAGCCCGAGCGGCCCGGTGACGATCCACTTGACCACCTGATCGATTGCGAAGAACACCGCGCCCGCGATCAGGCCCAGCCGGGGAGTCGGGTTCATGCCGCGATGACCTCTGCGCAGCGGGCGTCGAGCGCGCCATCCGCCGCAACGTCTGGCAGATGGCGCCAGCAACGGCCGCATTTGTGGAATGCCGTGCGGCGCGCCGCGATCTCCTCGCCTTCGCTCACCTTGGCGACGATGAAGATCTCGGCCAGCAGATCGAGCGGCAGCGGCGCGCGCGGCACCGTCACCTCGGCCTCGAGGCTGGAGCGGATGACCTTTTCGCGGCGCAGCGGCTCGATCGCCTCGGTCACCTGCGCGCGCAGCGCCCGGACATCGGCCCATTCGGTCGAGATCGCATCATCGCCCGGCAACGCCGGCAGCTCGGGCCACTCGAGATAATGCACCGACCCGTCCTCGCTCGGGAAGCGCGCCTGCCACACTTCCTCGGCGGTGAACGGGATGATCGGCGCGGCGTACCGCACCAGCGCTTGGAACAGCACGTCGAGCACGGTGCGATACGCGCGCCGCTTCGCATCGCCCGGCGCATCGCAATAGAGCGAATCCTTGCGGATATCGAAGAAGAAGGCCGACAGATCCTCCTGCGCGAAATCGGTCAGCAGACGCAGGTAGCGATTGAATTCGTAATTCTCCGCCGCCGCGCGCAGCTCCACGTCGAGCCGCCCAAGCAGATGGAGCACGTACAGCTCCAGCTCCGGCATGTGGTGCGTATCGATCTTCTCGGCATCACCGAACCCATCGAGCGCGCCGAGCATATAGCGGAACGTGTTGCGCAACTTGCGATACGCGTCGCCGGTCGTGCCGAGCACTTCCTTGCCGATCTTCACATCCTCGAAATAATCGGTCTGCGCGACCCACATGCGCAGGATATCGGCCCCGCTCTCGGCGATGATCTTGAGCGGATCGACGACATTACCGAGGCTTTTGGACATCTTGCGCCCCTGCCCGTCGAGCGCGAAGCCGTGGGTCAGCACCGCATCGTATGGCGCGCGCCCGCGCGTCCCCGCGCTTTCGAGCAGCGACGACTGGAACCAGCCGCGATGCTGGTCCGACCCTTCGAGATACAGGTTGGCGCGCACGCCCTCGCCGTAGCGCGCCTCGATCACGAAGGCGTGGGTCGAGCCAGAGTCGAACCACACGTCGAGAATGTCGGTGATGACCTCGTAAGCGGCGAGATTGTATTCCGCGCCGAGCAACGCCTGATGATCCGCCTGGAACCACGCATCCGCGCCGCCCGCCTTGAACGCGGCGACGATCCGCGCGTTGACGGCGGGATCGTTGAGATACTCGCCCGTGGCGCGGTTGACGTAGAGCGCGATCGGCACGCCCCACGCCCGCTGGCGCGAGATCACCCAATCCGGCCGCTGCTCGACCATCGAGCGGATACGGTTCTCCGACCGGGCCGGCACCCACCGAGTCCGCGCGATCGCATCGAGCGCGATTTCGCGGAGCGTCGCGGCGTTGTCTCCTCCCCCGCCCGCTTGCAGGAGGGGGCTGGGGGGCGGGCTCCCGACATCGTCAAGCGCACCGCTCACGGATAGCGCGAGCCCACTCCCTGCCCCCTCCCGCTCGCGGGAGGGGATGGAAGCCCTATCCATCGGGATGAACCATTGCGGCGTCGCGCGGAAGATCACCTTCGCTTTCGACCGCCACGAATGCGGGTAGCTGTGCGCGAAATCGTCCGACGCCGCGAGCAGCGCGCCCGCCGCGCGCAGGTCCGCACAGATCGGTCCCTCGGCGCTGACGAACTTCTTGTTGATGACGCTCCCCTGCCCGCCGAGCCACGCCCAGTCGGCGCGATACATCCCCGCGCCATCGACCGCGAACACCGGATCGATGCCATATTGCTTGCACAGCAGGAAATCGTCCTCGCCATGATCGGGCGCCATGTGGACGAGGCCGGTGCCGGCATCGGTGGTGACGAACTCGCCGGGCAGGAACGGCCGGGGCTTGGCGAAGAAGCCACCGAGCTCGTGCATCGGGTGTTGGGCGATGGCGCCGACGAGTTGCGAGCCCTTGCCTTGCCAAACGATGTCTTCAAGGCCGCCCAACCCGAGACGCGCGTGGATTGCGCCACTCTCAAGCAAAGCCTTGGCGACGACCAGCTTGCGGCCACGATGTTCACCGAATGCGACGTATTCAATCTCCGGCCCATAGCTCAGCGCCTGGTTCACCGGGATCGTCCACGGCGTCGTCGTCCAGATCACCGCATGCGCGCCGACCAGCTCGGGCGCGTTCGGCGCCTCGACGATCTCGAACGCCACGTCGATCTGCGTCGATACCACGTCCTCATATTCGACCTCGGCCTCGGCCAGCGCGGTCTTCTCGACCGGCGACCACATCACCGGCTTGGCGCCGCGATACAGCTGCCCGCTTTCGGCGAACTTGAGCAACTCGCCAACGATTGCCGCCTCGGCGTCGAATTTCATCGTCAGATACGGGTTAGCCCAGTCGCCCATCACGCCGAGCCGCTCGAACTGCTCGCGCTGCACCGCGACCCATTTCTCGGCGTACGCACGGCATTCGGCGCGGAATTGCGCGACCGGCACCTGATCCTTGTCGAACTTCTTCGCGCGGTACGCTTCCTCGACCTTCCACTCGATCGGCAGGCCGTGGCAGTCCCAGCCCGGCACGTACGGCGCATCCTTGCCCATCAGCGACTGGCTGCGGACGATGATGTCCTTCAACACCTTGTTCATCGCATGGCCCATATGGATGTCGCCATTGGCGTAGGGCGGGCCGTCGTGAAGGATGAAACGCTCGCGGCCAGCGCGCTGTTCGCGCAGGCGGTCGTACACGCCGAGCTTCTCCCAGCGCTCCAGGATCGCCGGCTCCTTCGCGGCGAGGCCGGCCTTCATCGGAAAGTCGGTCTTCGGCAGGAAGACGGTGTCTTTGTAATCGGGAGGCGTTGCGTCGGTCATAGGTCGGTGGCGCTTAGCGGAGAGTGTTGGCGGTTGCTAGCTGCCGCCTCACCAGTTCCACACCATCCCCGTTTCCGCGAACGACCTGGTTTCCATCGGCGGGATCGACGCGGTGTTGAGATCGCATTGCCAGAACCCGACGTCGATCCAGCGGCCGTCCTTGTACCCCGCCTCGCGCAACACGCCGGTGCGGCGGAACCCGACCGATTCGTGCAGCCGGATCGAATGGTCGTTGGGCAGCGCGATCACGCCGATCGCGTGGGTGAAGCCCTGCGCGCGCACGGTATCGATCAGCGCATCGTAGAGCTGGCGGCCGTTGCCCCGCCCCGCCGTGCCCTGGAGGAGATAGACCGACGTCTCGATGGTGAAACGGTATGCCGGCCGGTCACGGAACGGCCCGGCATAGGCGTAGCCGAGGACGGCGCCGCCCTCGCCCTCGGTCACCACCAGCCACGGGAAATATCCGTCGTGCGCCGCCATGCGCGCGGTGATGGCGCGCGCGTCGGGTGCCTTCAGCTCGAACGACACCGTGCCGCGCTCGACATAGGGCTTGTAGATCGCCGCGATCGCCGCCGCATCGTCGGGCCGCGCGGGGCGGACCGCGATCACCATCCGAGCTTGGCCAGCACGAAAGCCATCAGCGATTGATCGTCCGCGCTGGGCGTCGCGGCGCCAAGCCCGGCGCATTCGAGGCAGCGTGCCTGGATCGCGGAGCCGGTGCCGATCCGCTTCACGTCGCCCAGCGCCTGCGCGAATTGCCCGCGGCGCTGCGCGGCGATGCGCGAGAATGCGTCGCCAGCTGCACTGCTGTCATCGTCGTCCTTGTCGGCCAGTTGCGCGGCGATTTGCGCCCATTTCGACGGCTTGGGCTCGAGATAATCGGCATGGACCTTGGCCGGATCGAGCCCGGCGCGCTTCGCCGCCTCGGCGATTGCGTCCTGCAACCCGCCGAACCGGTCGACCAGCCCCAATTGATGCGCGGTGCCGCCGTCCCACACCCGCCCCTGGCCGATCTCGTCGACGCGCGCGGTGGGCAGGTGCCGCGCCTGGCTGACGCGGTTGAGGAATTCGCGGTATCCGTTCTCGATCCCCGCCTGGAAGATCGCGTCGGTTTCCGGGTTGGTGCCGCCCATCACGTCGGGCTGGCCCGACAGCGGCGTGGTCTTCACCCCGTCGGTCGTCACGCCGATCTTCTTCAGCGTGTTCTCGAACGTCGGGATGATGCCGAAGATGCCGATCGACCCGGTGATGGTCGTCGGCTCGGCGAAGATCGTGTCGCCAGCGGTCGATACCCAATAACCGCCCGATGCGGAGACGCTGCCCATCGACACGACGATCGGCAGCTTCTGCGCGCGCGCCTCGTCGATCGCACGGCGCATGTCCTCCGACGCGAGCGCCGATCCGCCGGGCGAATCGACGCGCACGACCAGTGCCTTGATGCTCTTCTTGGCCAGCGCATCCAGCACCGCCTTGGCGATCGTGTCCGACCCGGCGCTGCCCGCGACCGACTTGCCGTCGATGATGTCGCCCGCGATCGTCAGCACGCCGATCGCGTCGCCGCTCGTCGGCAGGGGGTTGGACGCGACATAGGCATCGTATTTGATCGTGTTGAAGGTGCCGGCGGGCTTGTCGTCGTCATGCCCGGCGATCTGCGCCACGCGCTTGCCGAAATCGAGCCGGCTGCCGAGCTTGTCGACGATGCCAGCATCGAGATTGGCCTTGGCGATATCCCCCTGTGCGGCGGTGATGACCGCGCCCGGCGTCGCCAGGAACGCCGCGATCTTCGCCTTGGGCCGTGCCTTGCCGATCGCGTCCTGCCACTGCGCGAACAGCACCTGGTACAGCTTGACCACCTCTTCCTTCGCCTCGGGCGAGGCGTCGGCGCGGGTATAGGGCTCGACATAGGATTTGTACTTGCCGACACGGTAGACGTGCGCGTTGATCCCGAGCTTGTCGATCAGGCCCTTGTAATAAAGCTGCGATCCGCCCGGCCCCATGAACAGGGTGCCGCCCATCGGGTTCATCCAGATTTCGGAGGCATTGGCGGCGAGACGGTAGCCGCTGTCGGTATAAGCGGTGGCATAGGCCAGCACCGGCTTGCCGCTGGCGCGCACGCGGCCGATCGCATCGGCGACCTCGTTCATCGCCGCGGGATAACCCCCGCCGAACTGGTCGAGATCGAGCACCACCGCCTTGACCTGCGCATCGCCCTTCGCCTTGTCGAGGCTGCGTACCACGTCGCGCAGGCGATATTCGTGCGTGGCGGTCGATCCGCTCAACAGGGAGAGCGGGCTGAGCTGTGTCGGTTGCTCGACGATCGCGCCGTCGAGCTTGAGCACCAATGCGCCGTCGTGGATCGACGCGGCGTTGGGCTTGGCCGAGAGAATCGCGAACAGCAGCCCGAAAAACAGCAGCATGACGATCAGGACGAGGCCGTCCTTGATGCCGACCAGAATCTTCCAGGCGCCCCGAACCAGGTTCACGATAATTTCCTCATGTTCGCCAATATGGCCTCGCGATAGGGCATCGCCGCGGTCGAGTAAATCTCCGTATTATGTTCGCAATACGCCGGGTCGCGGTGGGCCCATCGGCGCATCGGCTGCCGAGCGAAAACGCACCGCAGCGGATGGTCCGTCTGGCGCTTTGGTGGTCAGCCCTTATAGCGCCGCCGATGGTCGATCTCGCCGCCATTGCCCCCCTTACCTGGCCGATCCCGGCGACGCGGCGCGGCGAGCTGGCGGCGTTGCTGCGGCTGGCCGGGCCCTTGGTTGGCGCCAATTTGTTGCAGATGGGCGTCTATGCGATCGACGTGGTGTTCGTCGCCCGGTTGAGCACGGTCGAGTTCGCCGCTTCCACCCTTGGGGTGTTTCTGTATGCCCTTACGATGTGGGCGCTGCTCGGCCTCGCCACCGCCTGCGCGCCGCTGATCGCCGCCGAGATCGGGCGCCGCCGCCACGCGGTGCGCGAGGTGCGCCGCACGTTCCGCATGGCGATGTGGCTGGCGGCGATGGCCGCGCTGCCGATCATGCTGTTGCTGTCGCACGGCGAGGCGATGCTGCGGCTGGCAGGGCAGAACCCCGACGTCGCGCGCCGCGCCGGCGCCTTTCTCGATATCCTGTTGTTCGCGCTGATCCCGGCGATCTTTTCCGGCGTGATGCGCACCGCCGCCGCAGCGCTCGGGCGGCCGGGCTGGGCGCTCGGCGTTACCGCGATGGCGGTGGTGAGCGGGGCGATCGGCAACTGGCTGCTGGTGTTCGGGCATTGGGGCTTTCCGGCGCTGGGGCTGGAGGGTTCCGCGATCGCGAGCGTGGTGACCACGACGCTGATGATGCTGGCCTACGGCGCGATCCTGGCATTCGATCCGGCACTGCGGCGCTACCGGTTGTTCGGGCGGTGGTGGCGCCCCGAATGGCCCCGCCTGCGCGAGATCGTGGAGCTGGGGGTCCCGATCGCGCTCACCTTCATCCTCGAAGGCGCGCTGTTCGGCGGCGCGGCGTTGCTGATGGGGTTGATCGGGGTGACCGAGGTCGCCGCGCACGCGGTGGCGCTCAACATCGCCGCGCTCTCGTTCCAGGTCCCGCTGGGCATCGGGCAGGCCGCGACGATCCGCGTCGGCATGGCGTATGGCGCGGGCGATACCGCGTGGATCACGCGCGCGGGCGAAATGGCACTGGCGGTCGGGATCGGCTTCATGGCGTGCACCGCCCTGCTCATCTGGACGATGCCGCGACCCTTTATCGGCGCGTATATCGATCTCGCCGCGCCGCAGAACGCGCTGGTCGTGGCGCTCGCGCTCAAGTTCCTCGTCGTCGCGGCGGTCTTTCAGCTGTTCGACGGCGCGCAAGCAGTTGCGGCGGGCGTGTTGCGCGGCTTGCAGGATACCCGCGTGCCGATGCTGATCGCGGCGTTCGGTTATTGGATCGCTGGGTTCGGTACCTCGATCGTACTGGGCTTCTACACGACGTGGCGCGGCGTGGGCATCTGGATCGGGCTCGCAGTCGGGCTGATGGTCGTCTCCGCGCTGCTCCTCTGGCGCTGGAACGCCCGTTCCCGGCTCGGCCTGCTGCCGGTAGAAACTGCTCGACCGGCCTGACGCACTTTTTGTCGCGCCGCCGGTTGACGATCGACCTAGCCAGCCACATATGCGCCGTGCTGGCACTCGCCCTACGCGAGTGCTAACACCAAACCTATCCAGTAAAGCAGAAGGGCCAACGCAGATGAACTTTCGTCCGTTGCACGACCGCGTCCTCGTCCGCCGTATCGAGGCCGACGAGAAGACCGCGGGTGGCATCATCATCCCCGACACCGCCAAGGAAAAACCGCAGGAAGGCGAAGTCGTCGCCGCCGGCACCGGCGCCCGCAACGAAGCAGGCGAGGTCCACCCGCTCGAGGTCAAGGCAGGGGACAAG
>JALYTP010000015.1 GCA_030854225.1 Pseudomonadota bacterium | reverse complement strand
ACCGATGGCCGCTCGCTCCTGCCGTTCAAGACATCGATGTTGCGCGTCCTCGAGCCACCTCCGCCGGGCGTGATGGTCCAGCCGGTGCTGCTCGATTACGGCGCCGTAAGCGAGGAAATCGGCTGGGTCGGGGGCGAGAGCGGCATCGACAATGCGAAGCGCGTGTTGGCGCGCAAGGGCAGTTTCCCGCTGCGGGTGCATTTCCTCGAGCCCTTCCTCCCCGCCGATTTTCCCGGGCGCAAGGCGATCGCGGCGGAGAGCCGGCGGCGGATCGAGACGGCGTTGCTGGCCGTGCTCGGCGTGCCGCTGCGACCGTTCGCCTATGACGTGGCACCGGTGGCCTATGCCGCGCCCGATGCGGACGCTATAGCCCCGCCGCCATGAAACCCGCGCCCAAGACCTTTCACGTCAAATCGTTCGGCTGCCAGATGAACGTCTATGACGGCGAGCGCATGGCCGAGTTGATGGCCGCCGAAGGCCTGACCGCGATCGACGATGCCAATGCGGCGGACCTGATCGTCCTCAACACCTGCCACATCCGCGAGAAGGCGACCGAGAAGGTCTATTCGGACATCGGCCGGTTGCGCAAGAACGCCGGCAAGCAAGGCCGCGATCCGATGATCGCCATCGCCGGCTGCGTCGCGCAGGCCGAAGGCGAGGAGATCGTGCGGCGGGCGAAGGTCGATGTCGTGGTCGGCCCGCAGGCGTATCACAATCTGCCCGAGCTCGTCGCGAATGCCGCGAAGGGCGAGGCGGCGCTCGATACCGGCATGCCGGTGCTGTCCAAATTCGGCGCGCTCCCCGCCCGCCGGAAAGTCGGGCCGACCGCCTTCCTCACCGTGCAGGAGGGCTGCGACAAATTCTGCACCTATTGCGTCGTGCCCTATACCCGCGGCGCGGAGGTCAGCCGCCCCTTCGCGCACATCGTCGACGAGGCGAAGGCGCTGGTCGATGCGGGTGCCAAGGAAATCACCCTGCTCGGCCAGAACGTCAATGCGTGGGGCGACGGGGAGCATGATCTCGGCAGCCTGATCCGCGCGCTCGACCGTATCCCCGGCCTCGCGCGCATTCGCTACACCACCAGCCACCCCAACGACATGACGCAGGGGCTGATCGACGCGCACCGCGATGTCGGAAGCCTGATGCCGTTCCTCCACCTCCCCGTGCAATCGGGCAGCAGCCGCATCCTGAAAGCGATGAACCGCAGCCACACCCGCGACAGCTATCTGCGCGTACTCGACCGCGTGCGTGAGGTGCGCGCCGATATCGCGCTGTCGGGGGATTTCATCGTCGGTTTTCCCGGCGAGACCGAGGTCGATTTCGCCGACACGCTGAGCCTGGTCGATTCGGTCGGTTACGCACAGGCGTTCAGCTTCAAATACTCCCCCCGCCCCGGCACCCCCGCGGCGGACATGGCGGACCAGGTGCCGGCGGAGGTGATGGACGACCGCCTCCAGCGCCTGCAAACCGCGCTCAACCGCGATCAGGCGGCGTTCAACGCCGCGAGCGTGGGGCGGCGCTGTGCCGTCCTGATCGAGCGCCACGGCAAGCTGCCCGGCCAGATGCTCGGCAAATCGCCCTGGCTGCAATCGGTGCATCTGATCGGTGACCATGCGATCGGAAAATTGGTCGAGGTCGAGATCGCGAGCGCGGGGCCGAATTCGGTGGCGGGTGTGGAGCGGGTTGCGGTTAACGCGTGACCGGCCGCTGCGGGAGCGGAAACGCGCTCGCCGGATATCCTTCACGCCCCGCCGAAGCCTGACACCGCCCGCACCACCGCATCGAGTATCGCGGGCTCGCCCAGGCTGTGGCCTGAGGCGGGAACGACGCGAAACGCCGCTTCGGGCCACGCCCGGTGGAGCTGCCACGCGAACTTCAGCGGGCAGGTCATGTCGTAGCGGCCGTGGATCAGCACCGCCGGGATCCCATCGAGCGCGCCGACCGCGCCGAGCAGCTGCCCCTCCTCGACGAAGCATCCGTTGAGGAAATAGTGGAGCTGAAGCCGCGCATCGGCGAGATCCGTTTCCTCCTCGCCGGGATCGTCGGGCGCGACATATTCGAGGCTCGAAATCTCACGCTCGAACAACGTCCATGACCGCGCCGCGCGCCGGGCGATATCGGCGTCCTCACTGTGCAGCAGCGACCGATAGCCCGCGAGCAGATCGTCGCGCTGCCCCGCCGGGACGACCTCGACAAAGCGTTCCCATTTGTCCGGGAAGACATGGTCCAGCCCCGAACGGTAGAACCAGTCCATTTCCGCGCGCGACCCGAGGAACAGCCCCCGCAGCACCATCGCCTCGACCGCGCCGGAGTGGCGTTCGGCATAAGCGAGGCCCAGCAGGGAGCCCCAGGAGCCGCCGACAACCAGCCACCGGTCGGTCGCCATCACCTGGCAGCGCAACCGTTCGATATCGGCGACGAGATGGTCGGTGGTATTCGCCACCAGCCCGCCGCGCGGGGTTGATCGGCCGCATCCGCGCTGGTCGAACAACAACACGTCGAAAAGATCGGGGTCGAACAAGCGACGGTGGAACGGGTCGATCCTGCCGCCGGGGCCGCCGTGAAGGAAGACGGCCGGCCGCCCGCCCGGCCTGCCGACCCGCTCCCACCAAAGCCGGTGGCCGTCGCCGACGTCGAGGAACCCGCTCGCATAGGGTTCGATCGGTGGGAAGAGGTCGGTCATGGCAGTCAGCAATCCCCCTATAGGCGGCTGTCAGAAGCGCAGCGGGACGAGGTCGGGCTCGATCCACCCGCGCCGCGCCGCCACGCTGAAGAGTGTGTCGCGCTTCCAGTGATCGAGCAACCAGTCCTTGCGCCCGAACCGCGTCTCCAGCAGCGCGTTCACGATCTGGAACGTGGCAAGGTCCCCCGGCAAGGTGTCGATGACGTGCCGCGCGGCGCGAATCGAGGCGACCGTGATCGTCGCATGATAGCCGGTGGAATCAGTGTTGGGATTGCCCGTCGCCTCGTTATACGACCGGATGATCCCGGGCATGTCGCGCTCTCCGGCGAAACCCGGGCGGTGGCGCAGCAGCCAGATCGCCGCGGCGAAATGCGCGCGGTGGGTCCATTGCGGTTTGGGAAGCGTCAGGTCGCACAATCCGGCGGCGATCGCCCGCACTTCGCCATCGCTCTCGAACGGAACGGGCTCCGCCCGCACCGCCCCCGCCTCGTCCGGCGATCCATGGCTCGAACTCATTCGTACCTTCCTCGTAACCGCCCGGCGATCCAGCCAGCCAACCGTGGACAGCAGGACGCGGCGGTGCGGATGGTTTCCGCCCGCACCGCGCCGTCACATCGCAGCGATCACGCCGATTGCGGCGCTTTCCGCTTCAGCTGGTGGAGCACGATCCGGTTGCCTTCGGAATCGAGGCATATTGCCATGCGGCACACGGGGCTCTGGATGTCCGTCGAGGGCAACGCGAGACCCTTGGCCTCGAGCTCGGCCACGAGACCGTCGAGATCAGCCACTTCGAAGGCGATCACCCCACCGGCACCGGCATCGGGGGTCGATCCGGAGTGCGTCGTGAGGGCGAAACAGCCGCCGCCGGGAAGGTCGAACTCGACCCATCCATGCTCGACCGAGCCGGTGCTGGCGCCCAGCCCCAGCGTCTCGCGGTAGAAGAGCTCGGCGCGCGCCATGTCCTTCACCGGGTACATCGTGAAGGCAACCTTCTCGAACATCGTCATCTCCCTGAATTGCGGAATTCGTTGCCGGAGGCGCGGGGCGGCGTCAACGCCGGCCAACCGTCGTCGGACCGCGCGAACCGGCCAGCCACCCGCCGAGCAGGACGCACGGTATGGCCTCGAGCGGGATCGAGAATGCGTACCAGGCCGGGCCGAGCGCGCCGCCGCCGACCATGTAATACGCCACCACCCCTGCGCATCCGGCGAGGAAGCCGATCCCCGCGAGGATGGCGGCATGGCGCGTCGGGTGCGTCGGGGCGAGCCGGGCCGTCACATAGCCGCCCAGCACGGTGAACACGGCGCGATAGCCGGACGCCAGAGCGAGCAGCGCGTCGGACATGGCGCGCGGCGACGTGGGAAAGACATGCATCGCGTGCATCACCGCATCCGCCGCCGTGGAGGCGATAGCGGTGACGAGGAAGCCCGCGACGACCGCCGCCGCGCTCGCGATCACCGGCTTCATCGGGGCACTCCCGCGCCGCCGTTGGCGAGCAGCGCGTCCAGCTTGCGCAACTGGCTTTCTTCACCGGCTCGAGCGCGCTCGGTCCATACATCGTCGTGCATGGCGTCGAAGGTCAGGACGAGCCGGACTCGGCCCGTTTCCTCGATCAACTCGACCACCGTGCCCACCTCGTACGGCGCCACGCCGGGTACGAAGTCCGCAAGAGTGTTGTAGGCGAGCCGGCGGGGACGCTCCACTTCGGTATAGGTAACGCGGCAGGGCGTCGCGATCGGCATCCCGGCCTGCTTCATGAACGCGACCTGTTCCGCGCCGACCGCGGTCATCAGATATTCGAGGCAACCGCCGGGGCGAAGGTCGAGCGACGTGACCGACACTGCGAACCCCTCGGGCCCCCACCAGGATTCGATACCCGCCTTGGTCGTCCAGAGATTCCAGACCTCGTCGATCGAGGCCGGATAGCTGCGCTCGATGGTGAACCGGGCCCGGGCGGCGGCGGGGGCCGTGGTGGCGGTGGCGTTGGCGTTGGGGTTGGCGGCGGTCATGGTCATTCCTCCTGATGTTCGGTGGTGGACGCACGGCGCTTGCGCTCCAGCGCGTCGCCGAGCCGGTCGAGCCGGGCGTCCCAGTGGCGCGTATACGCCGCCACCCATTGCTCGAGGCGGTCGAATGCCTCCCTGCGCAGCGAATAGAGGCGCCGTTGGGCGTCGGGGCGCATTTGCACGATACCTGCCTCCTCGAGGATCCTCAGATGGCGCGACACCCCGGACTGGTGGATCTCCATCCGCGCGACGATGTCGCCGACGGCGAATTCCCCGCCTTTCATGACGTCGAGAATCCGCCGCCGGGCCGGATCGGCGAGCGCCTCGAAAATCCGTGATTGCTCTAACATGCATATACATTAATATGTATTTTATGGTGCGTCAAGATGCGCGTCTGCGACCGGGATCAACCAATTGCGGCCTCCAGGCCCCGTGACGCGCACACGCTGGCCCGGAAAGCTTCCTGTCGCCGCGATCCGACGTGATCGCTTCCATGATCCGCGAGCGGCGGCCCCGGCGGGCTTTTTCCTTCTCCTTTCTCCTGCAAAAGAGAAATGCGCTTCACATATAAAGATATCTTTATATGATGCGACTAATGGAGATTGACGTGATGCCTGACGGCCAATGGCTGTTCTCATACGGAACGCTACGCGATCCGATTGTGCAGCGCGCGCTGTTCGGGCGGGCGGTGGAAGAATCCGATGACACCCTTGTCGGCTTTGTGCTCGATACCGTCATCATTACCGACCCCGCGACCATCGCAACGAGCGGCAGTGATCGCCACCCTATTCTCCGCCGGGGCAGCGGGTCGCACGAAGTTCGCGGCGCCGTGCTCCTGCTCACCGATGCCGAATTGGCGGCGGTCGATCGGTACGAGGCGCAGGATTATGCGCGAATCTCCACCCTGCTGGCGTCCGGTCGGAGAGCCTATGTCTACGTCCATCGCAGCGAGGCTTTCGCATGAATAGCGGCAAAGAAGTGGCGTTCGTTGAACCGGATGTCGGTTTGCTGGCGCGACTGCTGCCCGTGGCGAGGCGCATTTTCAGCGACACGTTCGCCCGGCATTACGATGGGGACGCCTTCGAGGCGTTCTGCGATGCGGTCTACCTGCCGGGCGGGTCCATGAGCGCGGAGTTCGCGCTGCCCGACACACGCTGGCGCGTGGCGACCGTCGACGGCGATCCGGTCGGCTACGTCAAGCTCACCCCGCTTCGCGCGCCGGTCACCGATCCGGACCCCGGCGCACTGGAGATGCAACAACTCTACGTCGCGCATGAATGGCACGGCATGGGGGTCGCGAACCGGCTGGCGGAATGGG
Organism: Pseudomonadota bacterium; assembly: GCA_030854225.1. Classification (GTDB taxonomy): domain Bacteria; phylum Pseudomonadota; class Alphaproteobacteria; order Sphingomonadales; family Sphingomonadaceae; genus Sphingomonas. The sequence continues at coordinate 5,502 of JALYTP010000015.1, read as the reverse complement.
CGCTGGAAACCGCCCGCGCGGACGGCGCTTCCGAAATCTACCTGACGGTCTTCGATCACAACGATCGGGCAAAGCGGTTCTACGCGCGCTACGGCTTCGTCGAGATCGGCCACTGCACCTTCCAGCTTGGCGATCGCATCGACGACGATCGCGTCTGGCGCCTGCGGTTATAGGCTTCATCCCGGCGACCTTGTCGATACCGGAGAAGGCTTCCGCTTCGCCGGCCCGCCCGATGCATCGAAAAAGCCAGAGCCGCGCAGGCAATGACGCATGGATGTCAGGTGCAACCTCCCGCCATTGCCGCCTGAAAAGAGCATCGCAGCTCGAATTCCCCCTGTCCTACACGTCCGCGCTCTGCCAAACTCGGTGGCGGATGAGTCTCGTTTTCCCCTTCGCCGCGCGACGCGATGATGATCGGCACGGCGTCTCGTATCTTCACACCATTCATCGCCAGCGTGTGAAGAGTGTGAAGATTCGCCCCGCCGCCCCCCCTTCATTCACCTCCCAAGCCAAGGAGCCGCATGAGCCGCAAGCCCGTTCCCGCCCAGATCGGCGATCGCAGCCGCGTCGAATTGCTGTTCGACAAGCCGCAGCTCCTCGCGCAGTTGTTCGGCCAGTATGACCGCAACCTGGTCGCGCTCGAACACCGGCTCGGTATCTACATCACCGCGCGGGGCAACCGCGTCGGGCTGGAGGGATCGGCCGAGCAGGTGGCGGTCGCGCGCGACGTACTGAACGATCTGTACCAGCGCATCCAGCGCGGCGAGGATGTCGATACCGGGCTGGTCGATGCCTCGATCGCGATGGCCAACGAACCGACGCTCGCCGGGATCATCAGCACCGAAGGCGGGCGCGAGGCGCCGCCGATCATGATCCGCACGCGCAAGAAGACGATCGTCCCGCGCACCCCCGCGCAAGTGCACTACATGCGCGAGCTGACCACCAACGAAATGATCTTCGCGCTTGGCCCGGCGGGCACCGGCAAGACCTATATCGCGGTGGCGCAGGCCGTATCTCAGCTCATTTCGGGCAGCGTCCAGCGGTTGATCCTGTCACGCCCCGCGGTGGAAGCGGGGGAAAAGCTCGGTTTCCTGCCCGGCGACATGAAGGAGAAGGTCGATCCGTATCTGCGCCCCTTGTACGACGCGCTGAACGATTGCCTGCCCGCCGAACAGGTCGAGCGGCGGATCGCCTCGGGCGAGATCGAGATCGCGCCGATCGCCTTCATGCGCGGGCGCACGCTGGCCGATGCGTTCATCATTCTCGATGAAGCGCAGAATACTACGCCGGCGCAGATGAAGATGTTCCTCACCCGCTTCGGCGAGAACAGCCGGATGGTGATCTGCGGCGATCCCAAACAGACCGATCTGCCCGGCGGGGTCAATGCGTCCGGGCTGGCCGACGCGACGAACCGGCTGGAGGGGGTCGAGGGTATCGCGATGTGCCGCTTCGGTGTGGGCGACGTGGTACGCCATCCGATCGTCGGGCGCATCGTCGAGGCGTATGAGGGCAAGGATGCTTGACGTCGCGGTGTCGCGCGACGACCCGTGGCCCGATGGCGACTGGGACACGATCGCCGACTGCGCCGCCCGCGCCGCGATCGAGCGATCGACCCATGCCAACTGGTTGACCCGCGCGGTCGCGATCGAGATTTCGGTGCGCCTGACGAATGACGACGAGGTGCGCACGCTCAATGCGCAGTACCGCCACAAAGACAAGCCGACCAACGTCCTCTCGTTCCCGATGGTCCAGCCCGATCTGCTCGATGCCGTCGCTAACACAGATGACGGCGAGGTGCTGCTCGGCGATATCGTCCTCGCCCACGGCGTCTGCGCGGTGGAGGCCGAGGAGCGCGGCATCAGCCTTCAGGACCACGCGACGCATTTGATCGTGCACGGTACGCTGCATCTGCTAGGCTATGATCACATGGGGGATGCCGAGGCCGAGGCGATGGAGTGTCTGGAAGTGGACGCGCTGTCGTCGCTCGGGCTGGCGGACCCCTATCTGATCCGGGAGGACTGACCGCGGCCATGGCTGACGATCGAAGTAGCAGCGGCCCCGACGAGGGCCACGAAACCAGCATCTGGCGCGGGCTAAAGGGGTTGATCTTCGGCCCACAGGACGAATCGCTGCGCACCCAGCTGGAGGATGCGATCGACGCGCACGAGGACGATCCCGCGCCCGACGCCAAGGGCGACCTGACCCCGCTCGAGCGCCAGATGGTGCGCAACCTGCTCCATTTCGGTGAGCGCGACGCGGGCGATGTGGGGGTGCCGCGCGCGGACATCATCGCGGTGGAGGAACGGATTTCCTTCGCCGATCTGGTGACACAATTTGCGGAGGCCGGGCACAGCCGGCTGCCGGTCTACCGCGAAAAGCTCGATACGATCATCGGGATGGTGCACATCAAGGACGTGTTCCGCCTTCTTGCCACGGGGGCGCCGCACCCGGAGAGCATATCGGTCCTGATCCGCGAGCCGCTGTTCGTGCCGATGTCGCGCGGCGCGCTCGATCTGCTCGCCGACATGCGCCAAAAACGGGTCCATCTCGCGGTGGTGCTCGACGAGTATTTCGGCACCGAGGGCCTCGTCACGATCGAGGATCTGATCGAGGAGATCGTCGGCGATATCGAGGACGAGCATGACGACGCGGCCGTGGCGTTGCTCGTGCCGCTCGACGGCGGCGCGTGGGAGGCCGACGGCCGCGCCGAGCTGGAGGATGTCGGCGAGGTGATCGATCCGCGCCTCGCCGAAACCGACGAAGACGTCGACACGCTTGCCGGGCTCGCCGGGATCCTGGCGGGCCACGTACCCGATGTGGGCCAATGCCTTCGTCATGCCAGCGGATGGACGCTCGAGATCGTCGCCGCCGATCCCCGCCGCGTGCACAAGCTCCGGCTGCATCCGCCCCAACCAGAACCGGAGGCGCGCGGCGGCTGATCGATTTTTGCGATGATCGAAACCGTATTAAATCATCGGCCAAATCAGTTGCGGCTTCTCGCCGACACGTTCAGGAAGAACGGGAGTGCGCGCGCAAGCGCTACGCAAATCCAAGGAGACACGAGATGGACGCCGTAACCGAAGGTAGCCCGCTGAGCGATCCCAACAAGCAGCCCGCCGCGCTGCGAACCCTGCTGGGCCGCAACAACCGCGACTGGTGGCCCAACCATCTGTCGGTCGATATTCTCCACCAGAAAGGCATCACTGGCAATCCGATGGGCGACGACTTCGATTATGCGAAGGCGTTCAAATCGCTCGATCTGGACGTCCTCAAGAAAGAACTGACCGCGCTGATGACTGACAGCCAGCCGTGGTGGCCGGCCGATTACGGGCATTACGGCCCGTTCTTCATCCGCATGGCATGGCATTCCGCCGGCACGTATCGCACCGGGGACGGCCGCGGCGGCGCGGGTGCGGGGCAGCAGCGCTTCGCCCCGCTCAATTCGTGGCCGGACAATGGCAATCTCGACAAGGCGCGCCGCCTGCTGTGGCCGATCAAGCAGAAATACGGCCGCAAGCTCAGTTGGGCCGATCTGATGATCCTGGCCGGCAACGTCGCGATCGAATCGATGGGCGGCCCGGTATTCGGTTTCGGCGGCGGCCGCGCGGAGGTGTGGGAGCCCGAAAAGGACATCTACTGGGGCACCGAAGAGGAGTGGGTCGGGCATCCGAACAACAAGACCCGCATCGATGAGGAAGCGGGCATGGCGCTCGAAGAGCCGCTGGCGGCGATCCAGATGGGGTTGATCTACGTCAACCCGGAAGGCCCCGGGGGGCATCCGGACGCGATCCAGTCGGCGCGCGATATCCGCGAGACGTTCTACCGCATGGGCATGAACGACGAGGAGACCGCCGCGCTGACGGCGGGCGGCCACACCTTCGGCAAGGCGCACGGCGCGGGCGATGCCTCGCTGGTCGGCGCCGAGCCCGAAGGATCGGACATCGCGCAGCAGGGCCTGGGCTGGCAGTCCGGCCATGAAAGCGGGATGGGCGATCACACCATCACCAGTGGTATCGAGGGCGCGTGGACACCGACCCCGATCACCTGGGACATGACCTATTTCGACATGTTGCTCGATCACGAATACGAACTGACGCGCAGTCCCGCCGGCGCCAAGCAATGGCATCCGGTCGGCGATCCGCCCGAAACGCTCGCGCCCAAGGCGCACACGCCCGGCGTCAAGGTGCCGACGATGATGACCACTGCCGATATGGCGATGAAGGCCGATCCGAAATACCGCGCGATCTGCGAGAAGTTCCGGGACGACCCCGCTTATTTCGGCGATACATTCGCCCGCGCCTGGTTCAAATTGTGTCACCGCGACATGGGACCCAAGGCGCGGTATCTCGGCGCCGACGTCCCCGCCGAGGATTTGATCTGGCAAGATCCGGTCCCCGCCGGACCCAAGCTGAACGACGGTGATATCGCTACACTGAAAGGCAAGATCGCCAACGCGGGCCTGAGTGTCGCGCAGCTCGTCAAGACCGCCTGGGCTTCGGCCGCCACCTATCGCGGATCGGACCATCGCGGTGGTGCCAACGGCGCGCGTATCCGTCTGGCCCCGCAAAAGGATTGGGCGGTCAACGAACCGGTCGAACTGGCCAAGGTACTGACCGCGTTTGAAGGCATCCAGCGCGATTTTGGCGGCGCGGGGAAGGTAAGCATCGCGGATCTGATCGTGCTCGGCGGCAATGTCGGTGTCGAGCAGGCGGCCCGGGCGGCTGGGCATGTCGTGACGGTGCCGTTCACCACCGGTCGTGGCGATGCCAGCCCGGCGCAAACCGAGATCGAGGGTTTCGCGGTGCTCGAACCCAAGATCGACGGCTTTCGCAACTACATTCAGGTCAAATACAACGTACCGACCGAGGAATTGCTGGTCGACCGCGCGCAGTTGCTGGGGCTGAGCGCCCCGGAGATGGCGGTGATGGTCGGCGGGCTGCGCGTGCTCGGGGTCAATCATGGCGGCTCGCTGCACGGCGTGTTCACCGATCGTCCCGGGGAACTGACGAACGACTTCTTCGTCAATCTGCTCGACATGAACACCGCGTGGAAGCAGATCGACGACAAGGCGGACGACGAGTTCGAGGGTAACGATCGCTCGACCGGCAAGCGCAAATGGACCGCGACGCGGACCGATCTGGTGTTCGGGTCCAATTCGCAACTGCGCGCGCTGTCGGAAGTCTATGCCGCCAGCGATGCCGCCGAGATGTTCGTCAACGACTTCGTCAAGGTGTGGGCGAAGGTGATGAGCGCGGACCGGTACGATCTGGCCTGATCGCACACCGCAGCGCCAAGGGGCCGTCGGCAGCGATGCCGGCGGCCCCTTTCGTTCGCCATCGCGCGGGCCCTTCCCCTCGCGGGCGCCCGCCCCTATTCTGGGGTATGCGTAACAAGGTCTTGCTTGCCCTCGGGCTGATCGTCCTCATCCTGTTCGGCCTGTGGTTCTGGGTGAGCCGCCCCGATCTCGCCAAGCTGAGCGTCGACGCGGTGACGGGCAAGCGT
>JALYTP010000014.1 GCA_030854225.1 Pseudomonadota bacterium | reverse complement strand
ACCTAGGGGTGGGGCGTGACGCGGGGATTTCGTTCATGGCGGTGATCGGCGAACGCGTTTTGCGCCGCGTCGACCGAGGATTGGTGCAAGGGCGGATCGACGCGACCTTGCCCGATGGCCGCGCGGTCGTGCTCGGCGCGCGAGCGGAAGGCCCGGCGGTGATCGTGATGCTGCACCGCTGGCGGGCGCTGCGACGCCTGGCATCGGGCGGATCGGCCGGCTGGTACGAGGCGTGGGCCGATGGCGACTGGTCGAGCCCCGATCCCGTCGCGTTGTTCGAATTGTTCATGCTGAACCGCGTGGCGCTCGGCGGCACAGCGCGCGCGCGCGGCCCTTCGCGGTGGCTACGCCGCGTCTGGCATGCACTACGCCGCAACGACCGGGGCGGCGCGCGGCGCAACATCGAGGCGCATTACGATCTCGGCAACGATTTCTATGCCGAATGGCTCGATCCCTCGCTGACGTATTCGAGCGCGTTGTTCGACCAGCCGATCGCCCACGAGCAACCGCTGGAGGATGCCCAGCGCGCGAAACTGCGCGCGATCCTCGATCGCACCGGCACGACGCCGGGTGAGACGGTTCTCGAAATCGGCTGCGGTTGGGGCTCGTTCGCGGAGGAAGCGGCGCGCGCGGGGCGGCGGGTGCACGCGATCACGCTCTCGACCGAACAACAGGGTGCAGTGGCGGCGCGTATGGCGCGGCAGGGGCTCGGCGGGGTGACCGTCGCGCTGACCGATTATCGCGATATTACCGGCACGTACGACGCGGTCGCGAGTATCGAGATGGTCGAAGCGGTGGGGCAGGCTTACTGGCCCGCTTATCTCCAGGCGATCGCCGGCGCGTTGAAATCGGGCGGGCGCGCCGCGATCCAGTTGATCGCTATCGACGATGCGATCTTCGATGCCTATGCCGATGGCGTCGATTTCATCCAGCGCCATGTTTTCCCCGGGGGGATGCTGTTATCCGAACGGCGATTTCGCGCATTGGCGGAGGAAGCGGGCTTGATCTGGCGCGACCGCCACGGTTTCGGGCTGGATTATGCCGAAACCCTCAAGCGCTGGCGCGAACGGTTCGAAACGGCGGTGCGCGAGAGCCGGTTACCGCACAGATTCGATAGGAATTTCATCGATCTGTGGCGTTATTATCTGATGTATTGCGAGGGCGGATTTCGTGGTGGCGGGATCGATGTGATGCAGGTGACGTTGGTCAAAGCTTAGGCTGTCAGGCGTCGATGCGTTCGAAATGCCCGGTCGAGAACCTCGTGATCGAGAGGTCGACGATGCGCGCGGCGACCACGCCAGGTTCCTTTACCGATGCCGGATCCTCGCCCGGATAGGCGCGCGCGCGCATCGCGGTGCGGGTGGCACCTGGGTCCACGATCGCGGTCCTGATCTTGCTGATCTGCTCCATTTCGTCGCCATACGCACCGAGCAAGGTTTCGAACGCCGCCTTCGACGCGCCGTACAGCCCCCAATAGGCGCGCGGATTGCGCGCGACGCTGGAGGTGATGCCGAACAGCCGCGCATTGGCGGAGCGGCGCAGCATCGGGTCGAACGCGGCGATCAACGCGGCCTGGGCGCTGACGTTGAGGGTCAAGACGGCGGCGAGTTCCTTTGCGTCGATCGCCGGCACCGCGCCCAGGCTGCCGAGCATCGCGGCGTTGAGCACCATGATGTCGAGGGCGGGCCAACGCTCGCCGATCGCAGCGGCCAGCTTGGCGATCGCGTCGGTCTGCGTCAGGTCGAGCGGGGCGATGGTCGCCGACCCGCCGGCGTCGAAGATCGCGTTTTCGACCTTCTCCAGCGCGGCGACAGTGCGCGCGGTGATCACCACATGCGCGCCCTGTGCGGCGAGCGCGATGGCGGTGGCCGCACCGATCCCGCGGCTGGCGCCGGTGACGAGGGCGATCTGATCGGAGAGCGGCTTGTCGGTCATACCGGCGCGCTTGCCTCAGCCAGTTGGCGAGGACAAGCCTGCGTCACATCACGCGTTCGGCGAGCAATGCGAACTGATCGACCGAGGCGACCTCGTCCTGGTCGGTCAGCGTCGTGGGGTAATCCCCGGTGAAGCAGGCGTCGCAGTGGCTCGGGCGGATATCGGCGCGGCCATGCTCGCCCAGCGCCTTGTACAGCCCGTCGATCGAGACGAACGCCAGGCTGTCGGCCTGGATATAGGTGTTCATTTCTTCGATATTCATGCGTGAGGCGAGCAGCTTGCCGCGTTCGGGTGTGTCGACACCGTAGAAACACGAATGACGCGTCGGCGGCGAGGCGATTCGCATGTGGATTTCGGCAGCACCCGCTTCGCGCATCATCTGCACGATCTTGAGGCTGGTGGTGCCGCGCACGATCGAATCGTCGATCAGCACGATCCTGCGCCCCTTGATGAGCGCGCGATTGGCGTTGTGCTTCAGCTTCACGCCCAGGTGGCGGACCTTGTCGCTCGGCTGGATGAAGGTGCGCCCGACATAATGCGAGCGGATGATGCCGAGCTCGAACGGAATGCCCGATTCCTGCGCATAGCCGATCGCGGCGGGCGTCCCCGAATCGGGCACGGGTATGACGAGATCGGCTTCGACCGGCGCCTCGATCGCTAGCTGCGCGCCGATCGCCTTGCGCACCGAATAGACGCTGCGGTCCTCCGAAATCGAATCGGGGCGCGAGAAATAGACGTATTCGAAGATGCACGGGCGCGGCGCGCCGGGCGCGAACGGGCGGTGCGAGGTGATTTCCGCACCTTTGACGATCACCAATTCGCCCGGATCGATCGAGCGGACGAAATCCGCCCCGACCACGTCGAGCGCGACGGTTTCGGACGCGAAGATGATCGCGTCGCCCAGCTTGCCCATCACCAGCGGGCGAATGCCCAGCGGATCGCGGCAGGCGATCATGCCCTCGGGCGTCATCACGATCAGCGAATAGGCGCCCTCGACCTGCTTCAGCGCATCGATGAACTTGTCGAGGAAGGTGCGATATTTGGACATCGCGACGAGATGGATGATCGTCTCGGTATCCGAAGTGGACTGGAAGATCGAACCCGTCCGCACGAGATCGCGCCGCAGCCGCATCGCGTTCGAGATGTTGCCGTTATGCGCGATCGCGAACCCGCCCGAGGCGAGGTCGGCGTAGAGCGGCTGGACGTTCCTGAGCGCTGTTTCGCCGGTGGTCGAATAGCGCACATGCCCGCAGGCGACATTGCCCTTCAACGCCTGGATGATCTCGTCGCGGTCGAAATTGCCCGCGACATGGCCCATCGCGCGGTAGGTGTGGAATTCGGTGCCGTCGAAGCTGGTGACGCCCGCCGCTTCCTGTCCGCGATGTTGCAGCGCATGGAGCCCCAGCGCGACGATCGCGGACGCGCTGTCGTTGCCGGAAATGCCGAACACGCCGCACTCTTCGTGCAGCTTGTCGTCTTCGAACGGGTTGGTCGTCAGCATGGCGCCCTTCGCGGGAGGTAGCGTCGCGGGTGCATATAGGGATGGTGTCGGGGTTTGTCGCCTGTTTGTCACATCGCGCGAAGCATTCCGTCGCATCGGCCGTTTTCGGTGCGCGTCAAGGAGAGAGCGGATGGCAAAGGACCACGGGCCGACGATCAAGAACGACAAATTGTACGAGGATTTGCGCCGGGAAGGCGCGTCGAAGGAGAAGGCGGCGCGAATCGCCAACGCCAAGGCGGCGGGCACGCTCGATCATCGCAGCGGCCATCTCGAGGATCGCACCAAGGGCGATCTGGAGAAGGAAGCCAAGGAGATCGGGATCGAAGGCCGTTCCACGATGGACAAGGATGAGCTGGTCGAGGCGATCCGCGACCACAAATGAACCCGGCGTGGGAGGGGCGAAAGTTCCGAAGGTTCCGGGGAAACGACAATTGCCATCAGCCTCGGCGCGGCGCGGGCGGATCGTAGACGCGCTCGTACCGGCGCAGCGGCTCGCCATAGCAGGCGGCGAACAGCAGGCGGTTGTCGATCACGCGGCGGTGACCGAGCAGGCGGCCCATCCGCGTGATCGGTACGAGCCGGCCCTCGCGCCCGATGCGCATCGCCTCGTCGTACGAACGCAGCCGTCCCTCCTCGAGCGCGGCATCCCACGCTGCGGCGAAACTCTCCGCACCGGCGCGCTTGCGCAGGCGGTTGGCGCTCTGCGACGTCATCCCGATCGCGCGCGCCGCTGCCGCGACCCCGCCATGGGTCGCGAGAAGATCGATAAAGGCGACCTGACGCGCGGGCGTCCAGCCATCATGACGCCTGGAGGCGGTGGGGACCGGCGTGACGAAGAGCGGGTCGTCTTGGGCGGCGGGCGCGGATTGGTCGGTCATCCGACAGTATATGACGTAAGCGACCGGTTGTAGGACAGCGGAATTTTCACGGCGAGGTCGTTTGAGGTCGATAAGGGTGGCCGACAGAGCGGCAGCTTGCAGGTGCAAACATTCGGAGCCGGTCGCGGCGATCAGTGGGGCACGGCGCCCAGCTCGAAACCGGTTTTATCGTGCAGCGCAAAACGGTCGACGATGTCGGCGCTTGCGCGATTATAGCCGATCACTTCGACGTTCGCACCGTCGCGACGTAGCCGGGCGACGATCTTATCGAGCGCGCCTACCGCGGAAATATCCCAGAAATGCGCGGCGGAAACGTCGATGATCACGTCTGCACCGCGTTCGTTTTGGAAGGCGCTGGTGAAGCGGTCGACGGAAGCGAAGAAGATTTCGCCGGTCACGCTGTAGAAGATCGCCGGGCCATCCGGTGAGCCATCGCGTTCGACGGCAAACATTCGCTGCACTTTGCTGGCGAAGAAAATACCCGACAGCAGAACACCCGCCAGCACACCGAGCGACAGATCGCGGGTCGCGACAACGACGATGACGGTGGACAGCATCACGATCGACGAGGTGGGCGGATGGCGGCGCAGATTGGGGATCGAGTTCCAGCTGAATGTGCCGATCGAAACCATAATCATCACCGCGACCAGCGCGGGCATCGGCACCCGGCCGACGAACGGGCCGAGAACCGCAAGCAGGAACAGCAGGAACGCACCCGCAACGAACGTCGACAGCCTGCCGCGCCCGCCCGACGACACATTGATTACCGACTGGCCGATCATCGCGCACCCGCCCATTCCGCCGAAGAACGCCGCGACGATATTGGCGCTGCCCTGGCCCGTGCACTCCCGGCGCTTGTCGCTGTCGGTGTCGGTCATGTCGTCGACGATCTGGGCAGTAAGCAGGCTTTCCAACAAGCCAACGGCTGCCATGGTGAGAGAATAAGGGAGAATGATCCGCAGCGTTTCAAGCGTCAGCGGCACGTTCGGAAGGGCAAGGCTCGGCAAGCCTTCGGGTAGCCGTCCCATGTCGCCGACCGTGTGGACGGGCACATCAAAAACGATGCTGATCGCCGACAGGACGAGGATCGAGATCAGGGGAGACGGGACCGCTGTCGTCAGGCGCGGGACCAAATAGATGATGGCAAGGCCGCCCGCGACCATCGCATAGGCTTGCCAGCCGACGCCGATCAGCTGCGGCAACTGCGCCATGAAGATCAGGATCGCGAGCGCATTGACGAAGCCGGTGATTACCGACCGGGACACGAATTGCATCATGAGATCGAGCCGAAGAAGCCCCGCAAGGATCTGGATCAGCCCCATCAGGATCGTCGCCGCGAAGAGGTATTCCACGCCGTGCTGGCGGACCAGCGGTATTACGACCACCGCGACCGCTGCGGTAGCGGCGGAGATCATCGCCGAGCGCCCACCCGTGACAGAGACAACCATCGCAATGGCAACGGATGCATAGAGCCCGACGCGCGGATCGACGCCGGCAATGACGGAAAAGCCGATTGCCTCGGGGATTAGAGCAAGGGCGACAACAATACCGGCCATGACATCGCGCCGGGCCGCGGTTGCGTCAGCGAACCACTGACGGCGATACGAATTGAAGGTGTCGATCATGAAGGTTCCGCAACAGCACATCGCGCCGGCAAGGACGCTCGTGGATGAAGATCTGTGATGTTGTCCGGCGGATCGGCGGCCGGAATAGCCACCCGGAATTACACCGGGTCCTTGCGATTGCGTTCCCATACGCGAGCTGTGGCGGATAGCAACATGCTCATCCGTTGTCGGCAAACAGGAAACAGCCTCCGACCGCAACGGGCGGAAGCGACCATCGCCTTCCGCAGAACTCGCGGCGCCCGGCTGTTCGCGCCGCGCGTTCCGCGCTAGGGTCGCCTCGATGGCGAATGCACGCGATACCGGACTTGCCCTCGATCCGGCCTTCGACGGCGCGGGGCTGATCACCGCTGTCGTCACCGACCGTGCGAGCGGGGAGGTGCTGATGGTCGCGCACATGAATGCCGACGCGCTCGCGCTGACCACGGCCACCCGCGAAGCGCACTTCTGGTCGCGCAGCCGACAGCGACTGTGGAAGAAGGGCGAGACGTCGGGGAATTTGCTCCGGGTGGTCGAGATGCGGATCGATTGCGATCAGGATGCGGTGTGGCTGATCGTCGATCCCGCGGGGCCGGCCTGCCACACCGGCGCGCGCAGCTGTTTCTACCGCCGGATCGACGGCGACGGGCTCGCCCGCGTCGAATGAGGCGGTGCGCGACCATCGGCGTTATTGCTTTGCTGGCGGGGTGTCACCGCCACGATGACCCGGCGCCCGCCAGGCAGGCGACGGGTCTGGAGGCGGCGGCGATCCAGGCCGGGGTCATCGCCGATCCGGGCGATGCCGATATCTCCGGGCTCTTCGCGCGCGAAGGCGACAAGGTCTGTGTCATGCCCAGCGCCAAGGCATTCCGGATCGGCGCATCGGTCGATCTCGACGAGCGCCAGCATTGCAGCGCGAGCGGCACGGTGACGCACGACGGCGAGGCGCTCCACGTCGTGCTGGACGGGGCCGATGGCTGCCGGTTCGACGCCCGGTATGAGGGGGATCGCATCGTCTTTCCCGGGCGCGTGCCGGATGCTTGCCAGAAATTATGTACGGGCCGCGCGTCGTTTGCGGCGTTGGCGGTCGATCGGTTGAGTACGTCCGCGTCGGAGGCTGCGACATTGCAGGATCGGGACGGCAGATTGTTGTGCGGCGGGTGAGCTTGACGTTCACGTAAAGCGCGCATAGCGTGGCTGGCATGTCGAGCGCCGTTGCCTATGCTGCTGTCGAGCCGCATCCCACCCGCGAGCATTTCTCGATCTCGGACCTGTCGCTCGAGTTCGACGTCACCGCGCGGGCGCTGCGCTTCTACGAGGATGAAGGGCTGATCGCGCCCGAACGGCGCGGCACGCAGCGCATCTATTCTCAGCGCGATCGCGCGCGGCTCGCCTGGATCCTGCGCGGCAAGCGCGTCGGGTTCAGCCTCGCCGAAATCCGCGAGATGATCGATCTGTACGATCTCGGCGACGGGCGGCAGAGCCAGAAGGCGGTCACGATCGACCGATGCCGCGCGCGGATCGATCTGCTCGCCGCCCAGAAACGCGATATCGACGCCGCGATCGGCGAGCTTGCCGATTTCGTCACCCTGCTCGAAACCAACGGCGCGCAAGGCCGCCTGAAGGATTGAACCCATGCCGCAATACACGCCCCCCGTGCGCGATACGCGCTTCGTGCTCGATCATGTCGTCGGGCTCGATCGCCACGCCAACCTGCCCGGATTCGCCAATGCGACACCCGACGTGGTCGATGCGGTGCTGGACGAAGGCGGCAAGTTCGTCGCCGAGGTGTTGTTTCCGCTGAACCAGTCGGGCGATCTGGAGGGCTGTACCCGCCATGACGACGGATCGGTGACGACGCCCAAGGGATTCAGGCAGGCCTATGCCCAATTCGTCGAATCGGGCTGGGGCACGCTCTCCGCGCCGACCGAATTTGGCGGGCAGGGCATGCCGCACGTCGTGTCGACCGCGTTCCAGGAATATATGATCTCCGCCAACATGGCGTTCGCGATGTATCCGGGGCTGACGCACGGCGCGATCGCCTCGCTGCTGGTCAAGGGCACGCCCGAGCAGCAGGCAAAGTACGTCCCCAACATGGTGAGCGGGAAATGGGGCGGGACGATGAACCTGACCGAGCCGCAATGCGGCACCGATCTCGGGTTGATCCGCACCAGGGCCGAGCCGCAGGCGGACGGTAGCTACGCGATCACCGGCACCAAGATCTTCATCTCGTCGGGCGAGCATGACCTGACCGAGAACATCATCCACCTCGTGCTGGCCAAGACGCCGGGCGCGCCGGACAGTTCGAAGGGCATTTCGCTGTTCGTGGTGCCCAAGTTCATGGTCGGCGACGATGGGTCGCTCGGCGCGCGCAACGGTGTCTCGTGCGGATCGATCGAGCACAAGATGGGCATCCACGCCAATTCGACCTGCGTGATGAATTACGACGGCGCGACCGGCTGGCTGGTCGGCGACGAAATGAAGGGCCTTGCCGCGATGTTCATCATGATGAACGCGGCGCGGCTCGGCGTCGGATTGCAGGGGCTCGGAGTGGCCGAGGTCGCGTATCAGAATGCCGTGCACTACGCGCATGACCGGCGGCAGGGCAGGGCACTGACCGGCGCGAAGGAGCCGCAGGAAAAGGCCGATCCGCTGTTCGTCCACCCCGATGTGCGCCGCATGCTGATGGACGGCAAGGCGTGGACCGAGGGCCTGCGCGCCTTGTGCCTGTGGGGTGCGCTCCAGGTCGATCTCGAGCACGGCGCGGCCGACGAGGAGGCGCGGCAATTGGCGGCCGATCTGGTCGGGCTGCTGACCCCGGTCATCAAGGGCGTCGGCACCGACAAGGGTTACGACATCGCGACCAACGCGCAGCAAGTGTATGGCGGGCATGGCTACATCGCCGAATGGGGCATGGAGCAATATGTCCGCGATGCGCGGATTGCGATGATCTACGAAGGCACCAACGGTGTGCAGGCGATGGATCTGGTCGGGCGCAAGCTCGCGCAGAATGGCGGCCGCGGGGTGCAGGCGTTCTTCAAACTGGTTGGCGAGGAGACTGCCGCGGCCAGGGCCGATCCGGCGACCGCCGACATCGCGACCCGGCTGGAAAAAGCCAATGGCGAGCTACAGGCCGCGACGATGTGGTTCATGCAGAACGGCATGCAGAACCCCGACAATGTCGGCGCGGGGGCGCACAGCTACATGCATCTGATGGGGATCGTCGCGGTGGGGTTGATGTGGCTGCGCATGGCGGTTGCGGCAGCCGGGTTGAAGGCGGCGGAGGAAGGCACGGGCGATTTCGCGCCGGCATGGCTCGACGCCAAGCTCACCACCGCGCGCTATTTCGCCGAGCGCGTGATGCCCGAGGCGGGCGCGCTGCGCCGCAAGATCGAGGGCGGGGCGGAAGCGGTGATGGCGATCCCGCCCGAATTGTTCGCCGCCGCCTAGCGCCCGTCGGGTGCTGGCGTGTGTGCGGCAGTCGGGATCGGTTTGGCCGCCGGGGCGGTTGGCGCTGATGGCGTGGAGCTGCGCCGGACCCCGGCAAGCGTATCGGTGAGCGGGATGGTGGACGCGAGCTGACGTGCCACGGGCGCCGCCGGCGCGACCACCTGCTGCTTCATGCAATCCCCTTTGTCGCTGCGCTTGAACTCGGCGCAATTCCACAGCGTCTTGTCGAACGAATGCGCCTTGTCGCGAAGATAGCTGAACGACATCGTGCCGACCTGCACCGCGTTGAGCGGCAGGGCGGTGGGCAGCTTGGTCGGGTCGGTCCAACCCATGATCTTGCAATAGCTGCGGTCGCCGCACGTCCGCGCCGCGATGACGCCATAACCGTCGGGCGCCATGTGCGGATCGAGCTTCAGGACAAAACTGTTGGGGTCGATGCGCAAGCCTCCGGCGGTGGCGGAGGGCTCGGCGAAGGCTTCGGTATCGATCACCGGCACCGTCATCGCCGCGACATCGACCGCCGATTTGTGCGCATCGAAGATATCGGCGAGCGCGGGGATCACCGGTTCATCGGGGGAGATATGCCGGTCGAAGGCGGCGGGGGTCCCCCACCAGCCGGTCCAGCGGAAGAACAGGTGGGTGTGCACCGCCGCCAGCTTGTCGAGGCTCGCCTGCCAATACGGCACGACCCAGTCGGTATGGTAATGCGTCGCCAGCCCGACCGGCTTGAACACGCCGCCGTCCAGCGCGGCGGTCGCCACGCTCCGCGCCCGGTCCAACGCCTGCGCCGAAAAACTGTGCCGCACCAGCGCCCCGTCGCAGGTGAAGGTGAACTGGCACCCGGTCGTGCGGTCCGATCCCTCGAACACCACGCCGCACACCGTCTTGGGAAAAGCGGGATGGCGCGCGCGGTTGAGCACGACCTGTGCCACCGCCCGCTGGCCCTCGGCATCGTCGCCCGCTTCGTAAAGCACCGCGACGGCCAGGCAGTCGGTCGCGCGCGCGCGCGCCGCATCGTCGCCGTCGAAGGCGAAGGGACGCGCCGGCGGGTTGGGGCCGCCGACAAACGGGATGCTCGCGTTATAGCTTCGCGCATCGTCGGGATCGAGATCCTGGAACGCCACCGGCTCGACCGGTGGCAACTGCGCCTTGGGGACGACGAGCATGGGCTGCGAGACGATCATGCGATGCGGCGTGACGCGCGGACCTTTCCACACCAGCAACACCGGCAGAACGATCGCACACGCGGCGATGGCGATCAGCGCAATGCGCAGCCAGCCGCCCGGCGGGCGCGCGACAGGAACAAGCGGAGCGTCAGCCATCGCCGCGCGCCCTAGCGGATCGCGCGGCAAAAGCGAAGCGGGGCAGGCGGCTGCGAAAAATCAGGCCTCGGGCAGGAAATCGGGCACCGACAGATACCGCTCTCCGGTGTCGTAATTGAAGCCGAGCACCCGTGTGCCCCGTGGCAGTTCGGCCAGCTTCTGCGCGATCGCGGTCAGCGTGGCGCCGGAGCTGATGCCGACCAGCAGACCTTCCTCCGACGCGGATCGCCGCGCCATTTCCTTGGCGTCCCCCGCGTCCACCTGGATCACGCCGTCGAGCAGCTGGGTGTGGAGGTTGGCGGGAATGAACCCCGCGGCGAGGCCCTGGATCGGGTGCGGCCCCGGTTGCCCACCCGAAATGACCGCCGAGAGCGTCGGCTCGACCGCGAACACCTTCAGGCTGGGCCATTCCTTCTTGAGCAGTTCGGCGACGCCGGTGATATGGCCCCCGGTCCCAACCCCGGTGACGATCACGTCGATCGGGGTGTCGCGGAAATCGTTCAGGATCTCGACCGCGGTGGTGCGGCGGTGGATGTCGATATTGGCGGGGTTTTCGAATTGCTGGGGCATCCAGGAATTGGGTGTCTCGTCGATCAGCTGCAACGCCCGCTCGATCGCCCCCTTCATGCCCTTTTCCTTGGGCGTCAGATCGAACGTGGCGCCATAGGCCAGCATCAGCCGGCGGCGTTCGACCGACATGCTATCGGGCATGACGAGGACGAGCTTGTAGCCTTTGACGGCGGCAACCATCGCCAGCCCGACCCCGGTGTTGCCGCTGGTCGGCTCGATGATCGTGCCGCCGGGCTTCAGGTGCCCGTCCTTCTCC
>JALYTP010000255.1 GCA_030854225.1 Pseudomonadota bacterium | reverse complement strand
GCTCTAGCGGGCGCTTGTGGCGCGGGCAAACCCAACCTAGCGGGGGAAGATGCCCGAGTTACCCGAAGTCGAAACCACCGTCCGCGGGCTGGAGCCGGTACTGCTCGGCCAGCGCCTTGCTTCCGTCGAAACGCGGCGCGGCGACCTGCGCCGGCCGTTCCCGGTCGATCTGCGCCAGCGAATGACCGGGGCCGTCGTCACGCGGCTCGACCGGCGCGCCAAATACGGGGTGATCGAGACCGATCGCGGCGACACGATGGTGTTCCATCTCGGCATGTCGGGGCGCTGGCGGGTCGATCCGGGCGAATTGCTGCCGCATGACCATCTGGTGCTGGAGACAGAGGAGGGACGCCGCCTCGCGCTCAACGATCCGCGCCGGTTCGGTTCGGTCGATCTGGTGTCGACCGAGGCGATGCGGCTGTATCCGCCGTTCGTCGCGATGGGACCGGAACCGCTCGGCCCGGGTTTCACCGCCGATTATCTGCTGGCGGCGCTCACCGGGCGCAAGGCGTCGATCAAGCTGATGCTGCTCGACCAGCGGATCGTCGCGGGGCTGGGCAACATCTATGTATGCGAGGCGCTGTTCCTGTCGCGCATCTCGCCCAAGACGGCGGCGGGGCGGATTTCGCTGCCTCGGCTCGAGCGGCTGATCGAGACGATCCGCGCCGTGCTGCTCTCCGCGATAGAGGCGGGCGGATCGAGCTTGCGTGACTATGCCCGCCCCGATGGCGAATTGGGCTACTTTTCCAAGCAGTTCGCGGTCTATGGCCGCGAGGGCGAGCGATGCGCGTGCGGCGGTATCGTCAGGCGCTATACCGAGGGTGGGCGCTCGACCTTCTGGTGCCCGACATGCCAGCGTTAGCGCGCCGCCAAGGTTGACCCGCAGGAGGCGACTCGCTAAGGGCCACGCCTTACCGGGGCGCGGGAGTCGATTCCGCCGCCCTTTTTCATTGACGCAACATATCGAGGGTTTTCGATGGCGAACACGCCGCAAGCGAAGAAGCGCATCCGCCGCAACGACCGCCGGGCCGAGGTCAACGGCAATCGTATCGGCCGCATCCGGACTTTCGTGAAGAAGGCCGAGACCGCGCTTGCCGCCGGCGACAAGCCTGCCGCGACCGAGGCGATGGCGCAGGTCCAGCCCGAGCTGGCGCGCGGCGTCGCCAAGGGTGTGCTCCACAAGAACACTGCCAGCCGCAAGTTCGCGCGCCTCACCAAGCGCCTGACCGCGCTGGCCTGAACTTCCCGACGAATCGCCGCGAGGCACGGCCCGCCGGGAGATGTTTCCGGCGGGCTTTTTGCTGTCCGCCGGCAACAGGCGCACGTGTTTCCCAATCGTTCCGGGCGGGCGCCTTGTCACAATTGCCGGGCGATTTTGCCAAACCGAGGATTCACCGCGATTCGCGCGGATCGTTTTGCGGTTGCTTGGAAAATATCCTGTAAAACCAGCATGTTGTTAAATTTTTAACGGGAATCCTTGGGCAAATCCGAGTCAATGGCCTTTATTTCATTTTTCTGACAGGCGCGGGCCTTGCTCGACTCGCTGCGATGTTCCTAAACCATCGCTTCGCCGCGTGGACGATCCGTCGCACGCGGCCAGCTCAAGAGCGTTGAGGCAGGCGGGTGCGATTCCGGCTGCGGGTGATTTTGTCGGATCGAATCGAGGCCGCACGGGCAATGTATCCGTGCGTCCGTCCAAAGGGGCAGGGTGTGGCGGTAACCGGGGACACGATTCGAGGGGGAGAAGCGGCGCGGGCCTGGGCCACCGTGCGCGCGCATCTCCGCGAATCGGCCGGAACACGATTGTTCGATCAGTGGCTCAAGCCGATGGAGCTCGTCCCGGTGGGACCAGAGGAGGAGGAGGGGGACGGCGATTCGATCCGCCTCGCGCTGCCGTCGGCGTTCATGACCAACTGGGTCCGCAACCATTATGCGGAACGCCTGTTGCAGGAATTCCGCGCGTTGTTGCCCAACGTGCGCAGCGTATCGATCGAGACGCGGAGCATCGCGGCCGCGCCCAAGGTGTTGACCGCCGATCCGGTGGCGCCGCCTGCCGCTGCGGTGGGTGGCGTCGCCGTGATCGCGGTCGGCGCGCCGCGTCCGGTGCTCGATCCGCGTTTCACCTTCGATCGCTTCGTCGTCGACGGCTCGAACCGGGTGGCTTTCAACGCCGCCAAGGTGCTGGCCGAGCCGGGGCCGCCGCGCTTCTCGCCGCTGTTCCTCCATTCGGGCACGGGGCAGGGCAAGACGCATCTCATGCATGCGATCGGCGCGGCGTATCTCGCGGCGCATCCGGACGCCAACGTCATCCTGATGTCGGCCGAGCGTTTCATGTTCGAATTCGTCCAGGCGGTGCGCGCGCGGGCGCAGCGCCAGCCCGATCAGGACACGCACGCCTTCAAGACACGACTGCGCGCCGCCGATCTGTTGATGATCGACGATCTGCAATTCATCGCCGGCAAGGATTCGACCCAGGAGGAATTCTTTCACACGGTGAGCGACGTGATGGCGGCGGGCAAACGGCTGGTCATCAGCGCCGATCGCTGCCCGCAGGGGCTCGACGGGGTCGAGGCGCGGATCGTGTCGCGGCTGTCGTGCGGGCTCGTCGCCGACATCAAGGCACCCGATCTGGCGCTGCGCCGCGCGGTGCTGGAGCGCAAGCTGGCCGATCTGCCCGATGCGCGCGTGCCGGCCGGAGTGCTCGACCTGATCGCCGGGCGCATCACGGTCAGCATTCGCGATGTGGAAGGCGCGCTCAACCGCGTCGTCGCCTATGCGCAGCTGACGGGGGAGGCGATCACGCTCGACTTCGCCGTCGCGACGCTGGGCGAATTCTTGCGCGGGGCCGAGCGTCGCGTGACGATCGACGAGATACAGAAGGCGGTGTCGGCGCATTTCGAGCTGAAGCCGGTCGATCTCGTCTCGGCGCGCCGCGCCGTCGTCGTCGCGCGCCCGCGCCAGATCGCGATGTACCTCGCCAAGCGTCTCACCACGCGCTCGCTGCCCGAAATCGGCCGCAAGTTCGGTGGGCGCGACCATTCGACCGTGATCCACGCCGTGCGCCGGATCGAGGAGTTGCGCGACAAGGATCACGAGCTCGACCGTGCGGTGATGACGCTGCTGCGCGAGCTGGAGGGCTAGATCCGCGCGACCAGCGCGTCGATCTCGGCCTCGCTGCGCAAGACGCTCAGCCGTTGGCCCTGCCCAGCCAGCGCGGCGACGATCGCGGGGCGAACGCGGCGGTCCCATGTTCAGGCATAAGCGAGGAACGACGCGTCGAAGCGCTCCGGGCATCCCGGCGCGCTGTCGGGCCTGACCTGGCCGTGCCCCGCCA
>JALYTP010000254.1 GCA_030854225.1 Pseudomonadota bacterium | reverse complement strand
GCACCGTTCGTCGCCTACGCCGCCGTCGCGGTGATCGCGGTGCGGCTGCGCGACTGGCGCGCGGGCGACCGGTCGGTCTACGCGGTGCTCAACGGCAACGGCCAGCGCCACTGGCCGGCGCTGGCCGTCGTGCCCGCGCTGATCGCGCTCGGCTGCGTCAGTATCGCGGTGTATTTCCTCACCTTCACTCCGGCGTTCTTCTATACGATCGACCCGTTGACGATGCACGATCTGCTGCCGTTCCAGCTGCGCATGTATGCCGAACAGACGCAGGTGCTGCCCTCGCACCCCTATCAATCGAGCTGGTGGACGTGGCCGCTGCTCATCCGCCCGATCTGGTATCTGTACGAGCCGGTCGACGGCGCGGTGCGCGGGGTGCTGATGATCGGCAACCCGGCGGTGTGCTGGGGCGGGTTGATCGCGGTGATCGCGTGCTTCTGGGCCGCGTGGCGCGACGGCGCGGTGAAGCTGTTCGCGGTCGCCATGCTGTGGGTCGGCGCCTTTGCGATGTGGATATTGATCCCGAAATCGCTCGGTTTCTTCTATTATTATTACCTGCCGAGCATTTTCCTCGCGCTGCCGCTGGCGGGGGTGTGCCAGCATTATGCACGCGGCAAGCGGGCGTATTGGGACGAGACCTTCGTCGTCATTTGCGCGGTGCTGTTCGCCTATTTCTATCCGATCATTTCGGCCATGCCGCTCGCCGGGCCGCAGAGTTTCCACCGCTGGATGTGGTTTGGCACCTGGCCGTAGCTCCTAATACCTTCCCCACACGAAGCGCGACGACAGTGCGTAGTTCCACACCGCCCCCACCAGCACGCCGATCGTCGCCGACAGCGCCCATTCGCGCGCCTGGACATCATGCAGGAACGCCGCGATGCCGACATTGGCGATCGCTCCCACCCCGCACACCAGCGCGAACGACACCCACCCGCCGATCAATTGCCGCGCGCCCTTCAGCCGCAGCTCGCGATACGTCAGCGCGTTGTTGAGGAAGAAGTTGAACGTCATCGCGACCGTCGCTGCCACGATCTGGCTGGTGTTGAAGGGCGCGCCCAACCCGATGAACAACGTGCTCAACACCGCCATGTGCACGCCGAGCCCCAGCGCCCCGATCGCCGAGAACATGGCGAAGCGCACCGGCACGATATGCCCGAGCATCCGGTCGTACAGCGCGATGAGATATTCCATGGCGACGACGTAATCGAGCTTGCTCTCGCCCGCAGTGCGCAGGCGGAAGGTGTAGGGGATTTCGACGAACCGGAGCGGGCGCGGGCTGGTCGTCATGATGTCGAGCAGGATCTTGAACCCGATCGCCGCGAGGTTGCGCGCCAGGCCGCGCACGATCGCAGTGCGGATCATGAAGAACCCGCTCATCGGATCGTTGAGATCCGCCTTCAGCACCCCGCGCGCCAGCCGCGTGGCGAAGGCCGATTTGGCGACCCGGTCCTGATCCCACTCGCCCGTCCCGCCGCCGGGCACGAAGCGCGAGCCGACCACGAGGTCGAGCGCATCGTCGCGCTGGAGCGCGTCGAGCATGCGCGGCAGGATCGCCTCGTCATGCTGGAGATCGCCGTCGATCACCGCGACGCACGGCGCGGCGGTGGCGCACATCCCCTCGATGCATGCCGAGGACAGCCCGCGCCGCCCGATCCGTTGCACCACGCGCACGCGGGTATCGACGAGCGCGAGCGCGCGCGCGGCATCGGCGGTGCCGTCGGGGCTGTCGTCATCGACGAAGATCGCTTCCCAGCAACGCCCGGCCAGCGCGTCGGCGAGCTTGGCGACGAGCACGGGCACGTTGCCGGCTTCGTTGAAGGTGGGGATGACGACCGCGAGTTCGAGCGCCTCGCTCATGCCAGCTGCGCCAGCACCGCATCGCCCATCGCGCGCGTCGAGAGGGCGCCGCCCAGATCGGCGGTGCGCGCGCCACCGGCGATCGCCCCGGCCACCGCCGCCTCGATCCGCCCTGCCGCCTCGGGCAGGCCGAGCGAATGGCGCAACATCATCGCCGCCGACAGGATCGCCGCGCACGGATTGGCCCTGTCTTGCCCGGCGATATCAGGCGCCGAACCGTGGATCGGCTCGTACAAGCCCTTGCCCGCCGCATCGAGCGACGCCGAGGGCAGCATCCCGATCGACCCGACGCACATGCTCGCCTGGTCGGAGAGAATATCGCCGAACAGATTGCCGGTGACGATCACGTCGAACTGGCCGGGGTCGCGCACCAGCTGCATCGCGGCGTTGTCGACATACAGGTGCGACAGGGCGATATCGGGATAATCCGCGCCGGTCTCGATCATCACGTTACGCCACAATTGCGAGGTTTCTAGGACGTTGGCCTTGTCGACCGAACACAGCTTGCGGCGCCGTCGCCGCGCCGCCTCGAAGCCGGCCACCGCGATGCTGCGCACCTCGCCTTCGTCATAGCTCATGACGTCATAACCCTGACGCAACCCGGCCGCCGTGGTGCGCATGCCCTTCTCGCCGAAATAGACATCGCCGTTCAGCTCACGCACGATCAGCAGGTCGATCGCGCGGGCGATGTCGGGCCGCAAGGCGGAGGCATCCTCCAGCCCGGGAAACAGCTTCGCCGGGCGCAAATTGGAGAACAGCGCCAGCTCCTTGCGCAAGCCCAGGATCGCCTGTTCGGGGCGCAGCGTGCGGTCGAGCGCATCGCAATCGGGATCGCCCACCGCGCCGAACAGGATTGCGTCCGCGCGCTGCGCCAGATCGAGCGTCGCCGGCGGCAACGGATGCCCCGTCGCCTTGTACGCCGCGCCGCCCACCGCCGTTTCCTCGAAGGTGAGATCGATCGCCAGCGCGTCCAGCACCCGGCGCGCCTCGGCGATCACCTCGGGGCCGATACCGTCACCAGGCAGGAGTGCGACGAGCGCCATGCGCGGCCCTTGCCGGGGCAGGCGCGATTACGCAACCGCCCTTTTGAGCCGGTCGATCAGCCGCGCGCGCGCCATCAGCGGATCGCCGCGCCGATCGGCGAGGATGTCCGCCGCGATCGCATCGCCAGTCACCGCGAGCGCGGCGAGGATGTCCGTCCAGCCGGCCTCGCCGCCCACGCGCATCGTCTCGGGCAATCGCTCGCGTTCCAATCCGTAGCCGAGCTCGGCGAGCAGCAGCCATTCGTAGCGCGCCAGCGCCAGCCCCCACCCCCGCGCGCCGGGTGCCGCCTCCACCGCACCGATCACCCCGTCGAGCGCGGCATGGAGGCGGGGGTACGGATTGCCCTCGGGCAGCGCGGTGGCGGTGAGCACGGTGATCCATGCGAGCGCGGCGGCGGGCAGCGGTTCGGCGAAAAGCGGCGCGCGGCTGTGGATCAGCTCGAGCG
>JALYTP010000253.1 GCA_030854225.1 Pseudomonadota bacterium | reverse complement strand
CGAGAAGACCGCAGGTGGCATCATCATCCCCGACACCGCCAAGGAAAAACCGCAGGAAGGCGAAGTCGTCGCCGCCGGCACCGGCGCCCGCAACGAAGCAGGCGAGGTCCACCCGCTCGAGGTCAAGGCAGGGGACAAGATCCTGTTCGGCAAATGGTCGGGCACCGAAGTCAAGGTCAATGGCGAAGAGCTGCTGATCATGAAGGAATCGGACATTCTGGGGATCGTCGGCTGATCCGTCGTTTCCGCCTAAACTTTCGCAACATTCGCACATTGAAAGGGTAGCCAACATGGCAGCCAAGGACGTAAAATTCAGCCGCGACGCGCGTGAGCGCATCCTGCGCGGCGTCGATATCCTCGCCGATGCGGTGAAGGTGACGCTCGGCCCGAAGGGCCGCAACGTCGTGATCGACAAGAGCTTCGGTGCCCCGCGCATCACCAAGGACGGCGTCACCGTCGCCAAGGAAATCGAGCTCAAGGACAAGTTCGAGAACATGGGCGCGCAGATGCTGCGCGAAGTCGCCTCGAAGACCAACGACAATGCCGGTGACGGCACCACCACCGCGACCGTGCTCGCCCAGGCGATCGTTCGCGAGGGAATGAAGTCGGTCTCGGCTGGGATGAACCCGATGGACCTGAAGCGCGGCATCGATCTCGCGGTGATCAAGGTCGTCGAGGATCTGAAGGCGCGCTCCAAGCCGGTGTCCGGCAGCCAGGAAATCGCTCAGGTCGGCATCATCTCGGCCAATGGCGACACCGTGGTCGGCGAGAAGATCGCCGAGGCGATGGAAAAGGTCGGCAAGGAAGGCGTGATCACCGTCGAGGAAGCCAAGGGTCTCGAATTCGAGCTCGACGTGGTCGAGGGCATGCAGTTCGACCGCGGCTATCTGTCGCCGTACTTCATCACCAACCCGGAGAAGATGAACGTCGAGCTTCAGGATCCTTACATCCTGATCCACGAGAAGAAGCTGTCGAACCTGCAGGCGATGCTCCCGATCCTGGAAGCCGTCGTCCAGTCGGGTCGCCCGCTGCTGATCATCGCCGAGGACATCGAGGGCGAGGCTCTGGCCACGCTCGTGGTGAACAAGCTGCGCGGCGGCCTCAAGGTCGCGGCCGTCAAGGCACCGGGCTTCGGCGATCGTCGCAAGGCGATGCTGGAAGACATCGCGATCCTGACCAAGGGTGAGATGATCTCGGAAGACTTGGGTATCAAGCTCGAGAGTGTCACCGTCGGCATGCTCGGCACCGCCAAGCGCGTCACGATCGACAAGGACAACACCATCATCGTCGACGGTGCCGGTGACCATGACGCGATCAAGGGCCGTACCGAAGCGATCCGCCAGCAGATCGAGAACACCACCAGCGATTACGACAAGGAGAAGCTCCAGGAGCGTCTCGCCAAGCTGGCTGGCGGCGTTGCCGTGATCAAGGTCGGCGGCGCATCCGAGGTCGAGGTCAAGGAGCGCAAGGACCGCGTCGACGACGCGCTTCACGCAACCCGCGCTGCGGTCGAGGAAGGTATCGTCCCCGGCGGCGGCACCGCGCTACTCTACGCCACCAAGGCGCTCGAAGGTCTGCACGGCGCGAATGACGACCAGACGCGCGGCATCGACATCGTCCGCAAGTCGCTGACGACGCTGGTCCGCCAGATCGCGCAGAACGCGGGGCACGACGGTGCGGTGGTTTCGGGAAAGCTGCTCGAAGGCAACGACCCGACGATGGGCTTCAACGCGCAGACCGACAAATACGAGAACCTGGTTCAGGCCGGCGTGATCGACCCCACCAAGGTCGTCCGCACCGCGCTCCAGAACGCAGCTTCGGTCGCGGGACTCCTCATCACCACCGAAGCGGCGGTGAGCGAGATGCCCGACGACAAGCCCGCCATGCCCATGGGCGGCGGCGGCATGGGTGGCATGGGCGGCATGGACTTCTGATCCGAGAACGGCCTGATGTAGCCCGGCTACATCAGGACTCGTTTCGGATCGGACGGCTGGGCTTCGGCCCCGCCGGAGATCCAGTCCGACGTGAGGCGCGGGCTTTGCTCGCGCCGGCCGGACCAAGAAAGCAAGGGGCCGGAGGGAAACCTCCGGCCCCTCCTTCGTTGCCCTCTCGATCCAAGGAGAGATGCTTATGAAGCTCTATTATTCCCCCGGCGCGTGCAGCCTCGCCGATCACATCGCCCTCCACGAGGCAGGGCTCGCGTTCGATCACGTCAAGGTCGATCTGAAAGCGAAGAAGACCGAGGCCGGCGAGGATTTCACCACCATCAACCCCAAGGGTTATGTCCCCGCCTTGACGCTCGACAGCGGCGGGATCGTGTCGGAAAACATCGCGATTCTCGACTGGATTGCCCAGCAGGCGCCGCAGCTTGCGCCTAGCGGCGCGATGGGCCGCACGCATCTGCTCGAAGCGCTCGCCTATATCTCGACCGAGGTGCACAAAAACTTCAAGCCGTTCTTCGCCGGGGCATCGGACGACGAAAAGAAGAAGGCGGGTGAG
This sequence comes from Pseudomonadota bacterium, assembly GCA_030854225.1. Taxonomy (GTDB): domain Bacteria; phylum Pseudomonadota; class Alphaproteobacteria; order Sphingomonadales; family Sphingomonadaceae; genus Sphingomonas. The sequence goes on along the minus strand of JALYTP010000253.1, from coordinate 849 downwards.
GCGATCACCAAGCGCCTGCAATATCTCGCCGACACGATGCAGGGCGACTATCTGTTCGGCGCCGATGTCTCGACGGCTGATGCCTATCTGTTCGTCATGTTGCTGTGGGCCGCGAAGAACGGTGTGACGATACCCGACCCCCTGCCCGCTTTCCGGAACCGGATGATGGCGCGCGATGCGGTGAAGACCGCGATGACGCACGAGAGCCTGATCTGACGCCCGCAATAATCGCCGCGCGTTAACCCTTTTTCCGGCGAGGTGCGGCATGGCTGGCGGCCATGTCGCGCCTGCTACGCCTTTTTGCCCTCGCGGCGATCGTCGCCGCCGCATTCCTCGGCTGGATGCATTGGCAGATGCTCGACATCACCAATGTCGGATGGGTGCTGCGCGGTAGCGACTGGGGGCAGAATTCCGCCGGGCTGAACGCCTACCTGCGCGCCGGCCATTGGCCAGGCACGCACGAGCCGTTGATGATGGCGCCGGAAGGCGCGTCGCTGCTGATGACCGACAGCAACCCGCTGCTCGGGCTGCTGCTCAAGCCGTTCGCGGCGTTGATCCCCGCCGGCGGCGTGCAGTTCATCGGCTGGTGGCTGCTCGTCTGCCTTACGCTCCATGTCGCCTTTTCGTACGCGCTCGTCCGCCGCTACGCGTCCGATTTCCTCACCGCGTGGCTCGGCACCGCGCTCCTGCTGTTGCCGACGTTGTTCAATCGTTACAGCCATTCCAATCTGTGCGCGCACTGGACGATCCTGTGGGCCCTCTGGATCTTCGTCGATCAGCGGCGGGTGCGCCAGTTCGGCTGGTGGTTCGCGGTGATCGCGGTCACCGGTCTGATCCACAATTATCTGC
>JALYTP010000013.1 GCA_030854225.1 Pseudomonadota bacterium | reverse complement strand
GCGCCACAGCTCATCGGCTCGCAGGGGGGATGATCGCGCCGGGATGCTCGGCACGTCGCCGTGGACGACATATGACAGCACGAGCGAGCGAGCATCGCTATCGCCATAGACCTGTATCGCGTCGATGGCAGACGCCGGAAAATCGGGATGCGGTTCTAGCGAATAAGCAATCATGCTTGCTCTCCGGCGAAGGCCGGGGTCCAGTATCGGCCGACTCGCAACTGGACCCCGGCCTTTGCCGGGGAACAGGTAAAAGGCAAGCGCTGGAAAACGGTCGCGACTTCGCCTATGTGCGCCCCACTCCCATGGCAACAATACTCCCCTCCCCGCCGCGCGTCGGCATGGTGTCGCTCGGCTGCCCCAAGAACCTGGTCGACAGCGAACGCATCCTGACCAAGCTGCGCGCCGACGGCTACGCCATGTCGCCCGATTATGCCGGCGCCGACGTGGTGCTGGTCAATACCTGCGGCTTCCTCGATTCCGCCAAGGAAGAGAGCCTCGAAGCGATCGGCGAGGCGATCGCGGAGAACGGCCGCGTCATCGTCACCGGCTGCATGGGCAAGGAGGCGGAGATGATCCGCGCCAAATTCCCGCGCGTCCTCGCCGTCACCGGCGCGCATCAATATGAGGAAGTCGTCGGCGCGGTGCACGAGGCGGCACCGATGCCGCCCAGCGCGTTCCTCAATCTGGTGCCCGAGAGCGGCCTGAAGCTCACCCCGCGCCATTACAGCTATCTGAAGATTTCGGAAGGGTGCAACCACCGCTGCGCCTTCTGCATCATCCCGTCCTTGCGCGGCGACCTCGTCAGCCGCCGCCCCGACGCGATCCTGCGCGAGGCGGAGAAGCTGGTCGAGGCGGGCACGAAAGAACTGCTGGTCATCAGCCAGGACACCTCGGCCTACGGCGTCGATATCCGCCATCAGCCGCGCACGTGGCACGGCGAGGAAGTGCGCGCGCACATGACCGATCTGTCGCGCGAACTCGGCAAGCTCGCGACGCCCGACAACAAGGTCTGGGTGCGGCTGCACTATGTCTATCCCTATCCGCACGTCGACCAGGTCATCCCGCTGATGGCGGAGGGGCTGATCCTCCCCTATCTCGATATTCCGTTCCAGCATGCCAGCCGCAACGTGCTCAAGCTGATGAAGCGCCCCGCCAACGAAGCCAAGGTGCTCGAGCGGGTGCACAAATGGCGCGAGATCTGCCCCGATATCGCGATCCGATCGACCTTCGTCGTCGGCTTTCCCGGCGAGACCGAGGGCGATTTCCAATATCTGCTCGACTGGCTCGACGAAGCGCAGCTCGACCGCGTCGGTGCGTTCCGGTTCGAACCGGTCGAGGGCGCCGCCGCCAACGCCTTGCCCGACCATGTCCCCGACGAGGTGAAGGAAGAACGCTACGCCCGGATCATGGAAAAGACCGCGGCGATCAGCGCGGCCAAGCTCGCCGCCAAGGTCGGCCGCACGTTCGACGTGATCGTCGATGCGGTGGACGCGCCGGATGAGAACGGGGCCGGCGGCGCGACCGGGCGCTCCTATGCGGATGCGCCCGAAATCGACGGCGAGGTATTCCTGCGCGACGCCGGGCATCTGAGCGTCGGCGATATCGTCTCCGCCCGCATCGAAGACGCCGACGCGCACGATCTTTACGGTGTGCCGCTACCGGCCTGACCGGCTTCCCTTGCGCGGCCAAAAGGGGAATAGAGGCAATATGCTCAGACTCGCCGCGCTCGCCCTGCTCATCGCCCCGCTCCCCGCCACCGCGCAGGAACTCACCCCCGCCGAAACCGCGCAGGTCGACAAGATCGTCACCGCCAAGATCACGGCGGACGGCGTGCCCTCGGCGTCGGTCGCGATCGTGCGCGGCGGCAAGATCGTGTTCGCCAAGGCATATGGCAAGCAATCCGAGACGATACCGGTCGCCCTAAACGATGCGCCGTACCAGATCGCCTCGATCTCGAAGCAATTCGCCGCCGCCGCGGTGCTGCTGCTCGCCGACCAGGGCAAATTGAGCCTCGACGACACCGTCTCCAAATATCTGCCCGACGTGACCGAGGGCGATAGGATCACGATCCGCCAATTGCTCAGCCACACCTCGGGCCTGCAGGATTACTGGCCGCAGGATTACAGCTTCAAGGCGATGGCGACGCCGATCGCGCCGCAGGGCATCGTCGATCGCTGGGCCAAGAAACCGCTCGATTTCCAGCCGGGTACGCAGTGGCAATATTCGAATACCGGCTACGTCGTCGCCGGCATGATCGTCGAGAAGGTGTCGGGGATGCCGCTGCTCGCCTTCCTGCAGGCGCATATCTTCAAGCCGCTCGGCATCACCGCCTATGATCAGGACAAGGCGGTCGGGAAGGGCTTTCCGCAAGGTTATGGCCGTTACGCGCTCGGCCCGGTGCGGGTGGTTCAGCCGGCCGCGAACGGCTGGCTCTATGCCGCGGGCGAATTGTCGATGAGCGCGCGCGATCTGGCGAAATGGGATGTCGCGCGGATCGACCGCACCGTGCTGACCCCGGCGGAATGGGCGACACAGGAAACTCCGATCAAGCTGACCGACGGGACGGACACGCATTACGGACTCGGCGTGTTTTCGCGCGACGTGAACGGTCACAAGATGATCGAGCATAGCGGCGAGGCGGTTGGGTTCATCTCCGAGAATATCGTGTTCCCCGACGACAAAGCGGCATTCGTCGTCCCGACCAACAGCTGGTCGGCCAGCGCGGCGAGCGCCATCGCGACGCAATTGGCGACGACGTTACTGCCCCCCACGCCCGCCAGCGCCGACGACAAGGCGGCAGCGACCAAGGCGCGGCTGGTATTCGATCAATTGCGCGGCGGCACGCTCGACCGCGCGCTGCTGACCGACGACGCCAATTACTATTTCACCCCCGTGACGCAGGGTGATTACCGCACCAGCCTCACCCCGCTCGGGCCGGTCAGGAGCTTCACCGCCGCCGGTCCGTCGCGGTTGCGGGGCGGTTTCGTGCTGCGCGGCTATCGCATCACCTTCGACAAGGGGCGCACGGTCAATTTGTCGACCTTCTTCGAACCGTCGACCGGGCGGATCAAGCAGTTCCTCGTCACTCCAGGGGGCAAATGACCGCGCGCTTCAGCGATCTCCTCCGGCCCGACCAGGGGCAGGATGCGATCGCGATCCACATCGTCCATCCCTCCGGCTGGGATGATTGGCTCACCCGGCAACCGCCGCGCGTGCGTACCGCAGTCGCTGCGCACCGGCTGACCGGAAAAGCGGGCAACCGCGCCGTCCTGCCGGGTGAAGCGGCGGACGACTGGTCGATGCTGCTGGTGTGCGACGAACCCGAAAGCTCGCCGTGGCGTATCGCGTCGCTGGGCGAACAACTGCCCGCCGGAACGTACCGCCTGGCGAACGCCGAGCCGGGCGCGGCGATGTTCGGCTGGTGCCTCGCGCAGCACCGCTTCGACCGTTACCGCAAGGACGTGGGCACGGCCGGACCGCGCGTCTTGCTGACCGGCGAACCGGCGCGGATCGAGGAGACCCTGCGCCTTGCCGACGCGACCGCCACGGTGCGCGACCTGGTCAACACCGCCGCCGCCGACCTCGGACCCGCCGAGCTGGAAACCGAGGTGGCCGCATTGGCGAAGCGCCGCGATGCGACCCTCACCGTCACCAAGGGCGCCGATCTCGCCACAGGATATCCGATGATCCAGGCGGTCGGTCAGGCGGCGGCGAAGGGCCGCGAGCCGCGATTGATCGAGCTGGAATGGGGCAACCCCCAGCACCCGCGCATCGCGATCGTCGGCAAGGGGGTGTGCTTCGATTCGGGCGGGCTGGATATCAAACCCTCGGCCGGCATGCGGCTGATGAAGAAGGACATGGGTGGCGCGGCGCATGCGCTGGCGCTGGCCGGGCTGGTGATGGCGGTGCGGTTGAAGGTACGGCTCCATCTGCTGATCCCCGCGGTCGAGAACAGCATCGCCGGCAACGCCTTCCGCCCCGGTGACGTGCTGGCGACGCGCAAGGGGCTGACGGTGGAGAACACCAATACCGACGCCGAGGGGCGCCTGATCCTTGGCGACGCGCTGACCAAGGCGGGCGAGAGCGAGCCTGCGCTGATCCTCGATTTCGCGACGCTCACCGGCGCGGCGCGCGTCGCGCTCGGCCCCGATCTCCCCGCGACCTTCGCCAATGACGAGGCGCTGGTCGCCGATCTGCTCGCGGCGGGAACGGCGGCGCATGATCCGTTGTGGCGGATGCCGCTGTGGGACGGGTATGACGAGATGTTCAAATCCGACGTCGCCGATCTGGTCAACGCCCCCGATGGCGGTTTCGCCGGCGCGGTGACGGCGGCCCTGTTCCTGCGCCGTTTCGTGCCAGAGGAAACGCCGTGGGCGCATCTCGACACCTTTGCGTGGCGCCCGGCGGGCAAGCCGGGGCGACCCAAGGGCGGCGAAGCGCTCGGGCTGAGGGCGGCATGGGGGATGTTGAAGGGGCGGTACGCCGGGTGATCTGGCGCCGACGCGCATAGTGTCGCGATGCGCTATGGGTTTGAGGCGTACGCCCGATATATGGCGAGCCGTAGCTTGGATAAAATGGGCGGCGAAAGTTCCGAAAGTTCCGGAAAAACGACAACGGGGCCATTTCTCCGCGCGGCGGCCGGGCCTTGGGTCCGATCGAGCCAGCGATGTCAAAGAGCCGGCGCATACCTAACCACGAACGGGGCGCTGTAGGACAGCGGTTTGTTGAGGTTCCTGGAGTGGCGCTTATTGGGTGGTTTGCGGTCTGGCGGCTTTTGGGAGCAGTAGTTGTATTAGCTGCCATCGCCCCGTTTTCAGCTTTCAGGCCACTGGACGTTCGTTCAGCCGCAGTTTGCTGTAACCTTGTAAGAAACATTGACCGTCGTTGATTCGGATTTCCGATCGAGGACCACAAACATAAATTTTGGCTCTGAGAACGCTAGCGTCCGATAATCGGGGAATTTATTGCCCGTATCATCAAAGAGTTTTGCCCCATTTGACGTTGCTTCGGTCTGATAAAAACTGGCAACTGCTTTAATTGGCGCGACTGTCCGCAGCCGATAGCGAACGAAGCACTCTTTATATTTGCTTCTCACGTCTGTGGTTGCAACCTGTTTGGGTGCCACAATGATGGTCGCGCCTGGGAAAGGCGCGCCCAATCCTGTGCGCGGTAGAACGATAAGTGCGGCTGCAATGATTGCCATCTAATGCATCCTGAGCCAATTAATTCCCCGGAAACTGGCTTACCACGCGAATGGCCGCTTTCCAGCGTCAAAAATTTGTAGGGACTGGCAGGAAGTGAGGCGAAACCTACCCTAAGCCGCCGCCACGATCGGCACGAACTTCGCCGCCGTCAAACTCGCGCCGCCGACCAGCGCGCCGTCGACATCGCTCGCGCCGAGCAAGTCGCGCGCATTGTCCGCCGTGACCGATCCGCCGTAGAGCAACCGCATCGCCGCTGCCTCATCCCCCACCAACTCACGCAGTTTCGCGCGGATCGCGCCGTGCATCGTCGCCACGTCCGCCACGGTCGGCGTGCGGCCGGTGCCGATCGCCCAGACGGGTTCGTAGGCGATCGACAGCCAGCCTCCGCTTGCGCCATCGGGCAGCGAGGCGGCGAGCATCGCCGTCACCACGGTGACCGCGTGGCCCGCGTCGCGCTCGGCCAATGTCTCGCCGATGCACAGGATCGCGTTCAGGCCGTGACGGTGGAGCGCCTCGGCCTTGGCCTTCACCTGCGCGTCGGTTTCGCCATTATCGGCGCGGCGTTCGCTATGGCCGACGATCGAGAAGGTCGCGCCCGCTTCCGCGATCATCGGCGCCGAGATGCAGCCGGTGTGCGCGCCCTTGTCGGCCGGATGCACATCCTGCGCGCCGATCGCCAGACGAGGCACACGCGCGGCGCCCGGCGCGATCAGCGTGAACGGCAGCGCGACCGCGACATCGACCGCCGGATTCGCTCCCGCCCCCGCGGCGATGCCGTCGAGTTCGGCCAGCGCCGCGCGGTCGCCGTTCATCTTCCAATTGCCCGCGATCAGCTTGCGTCGCATGCGCCCTCCTCGTCTTTCCGTCCCGATTAGCGCGAGAGGGCGCGCGCACAAGCTTGAAGCGCACCGCACCTCCCCGTAAAGCGGCGGACTATCCACCTCCTTCCTATCGGATCGACCCACCCGCCATGCTCAATTTCTTCCGCAGCGTCCTCAACACCCGGGTGGGCAAGATCGTCACGTTCATCGTGCTGGGCGTGGTGGCGGTGCTGTTCGGCATTACCGGGGTCAGCCTGGGCGGATCGAAGGCGACGGGCGACTCGGTGGCGAAGGTCGGCGGCGCCAGCATCGCATCGGACGAGCTGCGCACCCGGGTCGAGGGCGACATGCGGCGGTATCAGCAGCAATATCCGCAGCTCACCATGGCCGATTTCATCACCCAGGGCGGGTTCGACGCGAGTTACGACGCGCTGGTCTACGGCGCCGCGGTTCAGCAATTCGCCGCCGCGCAGCACATGAGCGTCGGCAACAAATACGTGCAGCAATTCGCCGCCGGGGCGCCCGCGTTCAAGGGCATCGACGGCAAGTTCAGCCAGCAGGCGTTCGACCAGTTCCTGCAGCAGCAGGGCATGACCTATGCCCAGTTCGCGCAGAACGTGGCGCAGGATGCACTGGGCAAGCAACTGACCTTCCCGGTGACGCAGGCGCCGTTCGTGGGCGACAAGTTCACGCTGCCCTATGCCTCGTCATTGCTGGAAAAGCGCGACGGGCAGGTCGCGCTGATCCCGGCCAAGGCGATGACGACCGGCCCCGCGCCGACCGATGCCGATATCGCGCAATTCTATCAGCGCAACGTCGCGCGCTATGCCGTGCCGGAACGCCGCGCGATCCGCTACGCGCTGATTTCGCCCGACAGCCTGAAAGCGCAGGCGACGCCGAGCGACGCCGAGGTGGCGGCGACCTATCAGAAGCAGGCGTTCAAATACGCCGCCGTACAGCAACGCACGCTGTCGCAGGTCGTCGTCGCCGATCAGAACGCGGCGACAGCGCTCGCCGCCAAGGTGAAGGGCGGCACGGCGATCGATGCGGCGGCCAAGGCGATCGGCCTGGAAGCGGCGGTGATCAAGGATACCGACAAGGCGGCCTATGCCGGCGAAGCGTCGGCCGATGCGGCCAATGCGGTGTTTGGCGCGGCCAAGGGCGCGACGGTCGGCCCGATCAAGGCGCCGCTCGGCTATCTGGTGGTGCATGTCGACACCGTGACTGACGTGGCGGCGAAATCGCTCGAGCAGGCCAGGCCCGACATCGTCGCGACGCTGACCAAGCAGCGGACGATGGCGGCACTGGTCAAGCTGCACGATGCGCTGGACGATGCGATCAATTCCAAGGCGACGTTCGACGAACTGGTCGCCGCCCACAAGCTGAGCGCGCAGACCACCGCACCGCTGATCGCGGGCGGCACCAACCCCGACGATCCCGCGTCGAAACCCGATCCGAAGATGACGCCGATCGTCGCCGGCGCCTTCGCGGTCGATCCCGCCGAAGGGCCGCAGATGGTGTCGATCGGGCAGGACGGCACCTTCGCGCTGGTGGCGATCGATCACGTCGTCGCCGCCGCACCGCGCCCGCTGGCGCAAATCCGCGACAAGGTCGCCGCCGACGTCATCGCCGACCGTGCCGAACAGGCCGCGCGCAAGGTGGCCGGCAATGTCGTCGCGGCGATCGCCAAGGGCATGCCGCTGGCGCAGGCGCTGTCGGCGACCAAATTGACGCTAAAACCGATCCAGCCGTTCAGCGCCTCGCGCGCGCAGTTGATGACGGCGCAGAACCCGCCGCCGCCGCTCGTGCTGTTGTTCAACATGGGCGAGCACACCGCCAAGGTGATCGAGGCGCCCGACCGGTCGGGGTTCATCATCCTCTATCTGGCCAAGGTGACGCCGGGTAATGCCGCCGGCAACACCAAGGTGATCGCGGGCACGCGCACCGATCTCACGCGCCAGCAGGGCCGCGAATATGTCGAGGAATTCTCCAAGGCGGTGCGCGGTACGGTCGGCTATTCGCGAAACGAGGCCGCGATCGCCAAGGTGAAGGCGGCGCTTGTCGGCCAGGGTGGTTCCGATCAGAACTGAGGGCGGTGAGCAGCCCGCGATCGCGGCGCTTGCCGCCGGCCGGTCCGCGCTCGTCTGGCGGCGGCTTATTGCCGACACCGAGACGCCCGTCGCCGCAGCGCTCAAGCTGATCGAGCCGGGACGCGGCGATTTCCTGCTCGAATCGGTCGAGGCGGGGGAGACGCGCGGGCGCTACAGCTTCATCGGCCTCGCACCCGATCTGGTGCTGCGCGCACAGGGCGAGCGGGCCGAGATCAACCGCCACTGGCAGACCGACCGCGCCGCATTCGCGCCCTGCCCCGCGCCGACGCTCACCGCGCTGCGCGATCTGGTCGCGTCGTGCCGGATAGACGTGCCGCCCGAACTGCCGCGCGCGCTCGCCTGTCTGGTCGGCTATTTCGGTTATGAGACGATCGGGCTGGTCGAGACGCTGCCCCGCCCGACCAGGGACTCGCTCGGCCTGCCCGACATGATGTTCGTCCGCCCGGCGGTGATCCTCATCTTCGACCGGCTGGCCGACGCGCTCTATCTGGTTGCCCCCGCCTGGCCCGATGCGGCGCGCGATCCGCAGGCGATTGTCGGCGACGCACAGGAGCGGCTGGATGCGGTGGCCGCGCGGCTCGCCAGCGCAAACCTGCCCCCGCCGGTGCGCGGCGCGGCGTCCGAGATCGCGCTCACCCCCGCCCTGCCGCCGGGGCGCTATGCCGCGATGGTGGCGCGCGCGAAGGAGTACATCGTCGCTGGCGACGTCTTCCAGGTGGTGCTGGCGCAGCGCTTCACCGCGCCCTTCACGCTCCCGCCGTTCGAACTGTACCGCGCGCTGCGGCGGATCAATCCCTCACCGTTCCTCTATCATCTCGACCTGCCCGGCTTCACGCTGACCGGATCGTCGCCCGAAATCCTCGTCCGCGCGCGCGACGGCGAGGTGACGATCCGCCCGATCGCCGGCACCCGGCCGCGCGGCAAGACGGCGGCGGAAGACGAGGCGAACCGCCGCGCGCTGCTCGCCGATCCCAAGGAACGTGCCGAACATCTGATGCTGCTCGATCTGGGGCGCAACGATGTCGGGCGCGTGGCGGAGGCCGGGACGGTCGAGGTGACGGCGAGCTACGGCGTCGAATTCTACAGCCATGTGATGCACATCGTCTCGAACGTGGTCGGCCGGCTGTCGGACGAGCATGACGCGCTCGATGCGCTGTTCGCCGGTTTTCCCGCCGGCACGGTGTCCGGCGCGCCCAAGGTGCGCGCGTGCGAGATCATCGCCGAACTGGAGGGAGAGGTGCGCGGTGCGTATGCCGGGGGCGTGGGGTATTTCTCGCCCGACGGATCGATGGATTCGTGCATCGTGCTGCGAACCGCGGTGGTGAAGGACGGCGTGATGCACGTCCAGGCAGGCGCGGGCATCGTCGCCGATTCGGATACCGCGTACGAACAGCGCGAGTGCGAGGCGAAGGCGGGCGCGTTGCTCGCCGCGGCGCGCGAGGCGATCGCGCGCGCCGCCGACGGCGATTTCGGCCAGTAACGCCTACCCGCCGAACCGCTTACTGATCGTCGACCGGCTGTCCGTTGCGCTTCAGCCGCTGCTCGGCGGTCCAGTTGCGCAGCATCTGGGATGTGCACCCGGTCTGTCCGCCCGACCCGACTGGCGAACAGGTATCGGGGAGCCCCCCCGCCTTGCGCCCGATCTCGTCCATCGTGTCGGTGCGGTTGACCCAGCTCTGGTTGTGCGGCGCGATCACGCGGTTGTTCCGCAGCGGCTTGGGGATGCGGTACGGATCCTCCAGCTGGCGACACACCACGACCTCGTCGCCCGATTGCGCCTTGGGGCACGGCTGCCCAGCCGACAGGGTTACGTCGCGGATGCGCTTGGGCGGCTGGCCGCTCTGCGCCTGCTCATCGGCGTTCGACGACACGCCGGGTGCGGTCTGCGCCGGCGCGGCGGCGGGCAGCAGGAGCAGCGCAAAGGCAGGGGCAAAAGCGGGGAAACGGAACATGGACGTGGATCTCCTGTAGCCGGATCAACGTCCGCCATGCCCGATTGCTCCATGCTGAACGAAACGCAAGGATAACGATCGCCCGACGGGATTGCGGGGCCGCGCGGTTGCATCGCGTGGTGCCTCGTCTATGCCCGGGCGCATGATCCTCGTCGTCGACAATTACGACAGCTTCACCTGGAACCTGGTCCATTATCTGATGGAGCTGGGCGCCCAAGTGAAGGTCGTGCGCAACGATGCGCTGTCGGCAGCGGAGGCGATCGCCAGCAATGCGCAGGGATTCCTGATCTCGCCGGGCCCGTGCACCCCGAACGAAGCGGGGATCAGCCTCGACCTGGTCGCGGCATGCGCGGCGGCGGGGAAGCCGCTGCTCGGCGTGTGCCTGGGCCATCAGGCGATCGGCCAGCATTTCGGCGGGCGGGTGGTGCGCGGCGGGTTGATGCACGGCAAGACCTCGCCGATCACGCATGACGGGACCGGGCTGTTCGCGGGCGTCCCCTCCCCCTTCACCGCGACGCGCTATCACTCGCTGATCGTCGCGGACATTCCTGGCGAACTGCTGGTCAACGCGACCGCCGACGACGGGTCGGTGATGGGCTTTCGCCACAAGACGCTGCCGATCCACGGCGTGCAATTCCACCCCGAGAGCATCGCGACCGAACACGGCCATGCCTTGCTCGACAATTTCCTCAAGTTGGCGGGCGTGCCGAACCGGGCATTGGTGTGACCAGCTTCACGCTTCTCCCCGACCCCTCGAGGCCGCTCAGCCATGAAGGCGCGCGCCAGGCGTTCGCCGATATCCTCGACGCGCGGACGAGCGAGGACGCCATCGCCGATTTCCTGATCGCGCTGTCCGATCGCGGCGAGACGAGCATCGAGATCGCCGAAGCGGCGCGGGCGTTGCGCGAACGCCTGATCCCGATCGACGCGCCGGCGGGTGCGATCGACGTATGCGGCACGGGGGGTGACGGCCACCACACGCTCAACGTCTCGACCGCCGTCTCCATCGTCGTCGCGGCGTGCAGCGTGCCGGTGGCCAAGCACGGCAACCGCGCCGCATCCTCCAAGGCGGGCGCCGCCGATACGCTCGAGGCGCTGGGCCTCGACATGGAACGCGCGGGCGCCACCGCCGAAGCGAGCTTGCGCGACATCGGGATCTGCTTCCTGTTCGCCGCCAACCATCACCCGGCGATGAAGCGGATCACCCCGATCCGCCGCCGCATCGGCAAGCGCACGATCTTCAACCTGATGGGCCCGCTCGCCAACCCGGCGCGCGTCACGCGGCAGTTGATCGGTATCGCGCGGCCCGATTACGCGCCCGTGTATGCCGGCGCGCTGGAGGCGCTGGGGACCGAGGCCGGGTTGATCGTGTCGGGCGAAGAGGGGCTCGACGAACTGTCGGGCGCGGGGCCGAGCATCGCGGTGAGCGTCGGCCAGGTAGCGCTCCCGTCGCACATCGCGCCCGAGGATGCCGGGCTGCCCCGCCACCCGATCGCCGCGCTGCACGGTGGCGATCCGGCCTACAATGCCGCTGCGCTGCGCCGCCTGCTGCTTGGGGAGCGCGGGGCGTACCGCGATGCGGTGCTGCTC
>JALYTP010000252.1 GCA_030854225.1 Pseudomonadota bacterium | reverse complement strand
CCGATGCACTATGCGCCCGCACCGGCTCCCGCCGCCGCTGCGCCCACGGCAACCGCGCCAGCCGAGGCTGCGCCCGCGCCAAGTACCGCCAATGCGGTCAAGTCGCCGATGGTCGGCACCGTCTATCTGTCCTCCAACCCGGAGGCCGCGGCGTTCGTCTCGGTCGGCCAGGCGGTGAAGGCGGGCGACACGCTGCTGATCGTCGAGGCGATGAAGGTGATGAACCCGATCCTCGCGCCCACCGCCGGCACGGTGAAGGCGGTCCTGGTCGAGAACGGCCAGCCGGTCGAATTCGATCAGCCGCTCGTCGTCGTCGAGTAATATGCCCGAGATCAAGAAGCTCCTGATCGCCAATCGCGGCGAGATCGCGCTGCGCATCCACCGCGCGTGCCATGAAATGGGCATCAAGACGGTCGCGGTCCATTCCACCGCAGACACCGATGCGATGCACGTCCGGCTGGCGGACGAGGCGATCTGCATCGGCCCGCCGAGCGCGACCGACAGCTATCTCAACATCGCCAACATCATCTCGGCCGCCGAAATATCGGGCGCCGACGCGATCCACCCCGGCTACGGCTTCCTGAGCGAGAACGCCAAGTTCGCCGAAATCGTCGAGGCGCACGGCCTGCTGTTCGTCGGCCCCAAGCCCGAACATATCCGCACCATGGGCGACAAGATCGAGGCGAAGCGTACCGCCGGTGCGCTCGGTCTACCGCTGGTGCCGGGCTCCGACGGCGCGATCAGCGATGTCGCGGAGGCCAAGGCGATCGCCGCGGCGGCGGGGTATCCCGTCATCATCAAGGCGGCATCGGGCGGCGGGGGGCGCGGCATGAAGGTCGTCACCAACCCCGAAGAACTCGAAACCCAGATGCAGCAGGCGGGCAGCGAGGCGAAGGCCGCATTCGGCGATGCGACGGTCTATCTGGAGAAATATCTCGGCAATCCGCGCCATATCGAGATCCAGGTGTTCGGGGACGGCAACGGCAACGCGATCCACCTGGGCGAGCGCGATTGCTCGCTCCAGCGACGGCACCAGAAGGTGCTGGAGGAAGCGCCCTCCCCGGTGCTCTCACCGGACGAGCGCGAGCGCATCGGCGGCATTTGCGCGCGCGCGATGGCCGACATGGGCTATCGCGGCGCGGGGACGATCGAATTCCTGTGGGAAGGCGGCGAATTCTTCTTCATCGAGATGAATACCCGGCTCCAGGTCGAGCATCCGGTGACCGAGGCGATCACCGGGCTCGATCTGGTGCGCGAACAGATCCGCATCGCCGAGGGGCATCCGCTGACGTTGCGCCAGCAGGACGTGCATTTTCGCGGCCATGCGATCGAATGCCGCATCAATGCCGAGGATCCGCGCACCTTCGCCCCCTCGCCCGGTCTGGTGAAGATGTTCCACGCGCCCGGCGGCATGAACGTGCGCGTCGATAGCGGGCTGTATGCCGGCTACAAGGTGCCGCCGTATTACGACAGCATGATCGCCAAGCTGATCGTCTACGGCACCACCCGCGCCGGTGCGATCCGCCGCCTGCGCCGCGCGCTGGAGGAATTCGTGATCGAGGGGATGAAGACCACCATCCCGCTCCACCAGGCGTTGATCGAGGATCCGGAATTTCAAGCCGGGCAATATACGATCAAATGGCTGGAAGAATGGCTGGCGAAGCAGGACGCATGAGCCTGATCGCGCAGGTGAAGGCGCTCACGCCGTCGCAGCGCAGCGCGATCTGGGCGAGCTATCTCGGCTGGACGCTCGATGCGTTCGATTTCTTCCTGCTGGTGTTTTTGGTCCCGACCATCGCGCACCAGTTCGGCGTGACGATCAAATCGGTCAGCTACGCCGTCACGCTCACGCTGTTCGCGCGGCCGTTCGGGGCGTTCGCGTTCGGCTGGCTGGCGGAACGATACGGGCGGCGGCCGGTATTGATGATCGTGATCCTGGCGTTTTCGGGTTTCTCCGTGCTGTCCGGCTTCGCGCAGTCGCTGGGCCAATTGCTGGTGATCCGCGCGCTGTTCGGTTTCGCGATGGGCGGCGAATGGGGCATCGGCGCGAGCCTGGTGATGGAGACGATCCCGCCCAAACTGCGTGGGCCGGTATCGGGGTTGCTGCAAAGCGGTTACCCGTCGGGCTATTTCCTCGCCAGCCTCGCCTATTTCGCGCTGTTCGACCATATCGGCTGGCGCGGCATGTTCATGATCGGGGTGGTCCCCGCGCTGCTCGTGTTCGTCATCCGCCTGCACGTCCACGAAAGCCCGGTGCACGAGATCAACGCGGCCAAGGCGCCGCAGAACCCGATCGTCGCGCTGGCGCGGCACTGGAAGATCGCGCTCTACGTCGTCGTGCTGATGACCGCGTTCAACTTCTTCAGCCACGGCACGCAGGATATGTATCCCACATTCCTGAAGGAACAGCACCATTTCGACACGCACACCGTCGCTGTGCTCACCGCGATCATGAACGTCGGCGCGATCGTCGGCGGGCTGGGGTTCGGCATCTGGTCGGAACGGATCGGGCGCAGGCGCGCGATCATCATCGCGGCGCTGCTCGCGCTGCCCGCCATCCCGCTCTGGGCGTTCAGCGAGACCCCGGTGATGCTCGCCCTCGGCGCGTTCGCGATCCAGGTCGCGGTGCAGGGGGCGTGGGGGATCGTGCCGGTGCATTTGAACGAATTGTCGCCCGGAGCGGCGCGCGCGATCTTTCCCGGGTTCGCGTATCAACTCGGCAACCTGATCGCCTCGTTCAACTTGCCGGTTCAGGCGGGCTTCGCCAAGGCGCATGGCGGGAATTATGGCCTCGCGATGGCGCTCGTCGCGGGGCTGACGGCGGTGGTGCTGGTGATCTGGACATGGCTCGGCCCCGAGCGGCGCGACATGGATTTCGTCGCACAAGCAAAGGAGGAGCGCGCGTGAAGGCGACGATCTGGCACAATCCGCGTTGCTCCAAATCGCGCGAGACGCTGGCGATCCTCCACGATGCGCCCGGCATCGAGGTCGAGGTGATCGACTATCTCCAATACCCGCCCACGCGCGAGAAACTCGCCGCGCTCTATGCGCGTGCGGGGATGAGTCCGCGTGAGGGGTTACGCAAAAGCGAGGACGGCGCGAAGGTGCTCCGGGAGGCGAACGACGACGCGGTACTCGCTGCGATGATCGCCTCGCCCATCCTGATCGAACGCCCGCTGGTGGAAACCGAAAACGGCGTGCGGCTGGGGCGGCCGCCCGAACGCGTGCGGGACATACTCTAGCCGCGATCGATCAGCGCGACACCTCGTGCGTGATATCCTGTTTCAGGCCGTAGAGATGCGTCGCACGGCCGTCGCGGCAGACGACATCGGCCGACACCCGCATCCAGCGTAGCGCGCCATCGGCTCGCC
>JALYTP010000251.1 GCA_030854225.1 Pseudomonadota bacterium | reverse complement strand
CTGTTCATCGAAGATCCGCGCGACGTTATAGAGCGCGCCCGGCTGATCCTGCAGCCGGATGCGCAGCCGCGCGAGCCGCCCCGACCGCGCAAGATCGCGCAGCAGGACGTTGGCGAGCAGCCGCGTATCGATATTGCCCCCGCACAGCACGATGCCCACGGTCTTGCCGCGAAAGCGCTCGCCGTGCTGGATCAACGCCGCCATCCCGGCGGCGCCCGCGCCCTCCACGACGGTCTTTTCGATCTGTAGCAGCAGGCTGACCGCCACCTCCAGGCTGCGCTCGCTGACCAGCACGATATCGTCGACCAGCGCCTTCACCATCCGCGAGGTGATCGCGCCGGGTTCTTTTACCGCAATACCCTCGGCAAGCGTATCGCCCGCGCATGGCATCTTCGTGCCGCGCAGGCGGTTGTACATCGAGGGGAACAATTCGGCCTCGACCCCGATCACCTCGATCCGCTTGTCCGCCGCGCGCGCGACCGTCGCCATGCCCGAGATCAGCCCGCCGCCGCCGATCGGCGTGACGAAGGTATCGATTTCGGGTACATCCTCCAGCATCTCGATCGCGGTCGTGCCCGCGCCGGCGATGATCCGCGGATCGTCGAACGGGTGGACGAAGGTCAGCCCGCGCTCGGCCTCCAGTTCGCGGGCATGGGCGTAGGCCGCATCGAACGTATCGCCGAACAGCACGACGTTGGCGCCGTGGCCTTCGGTCTGCGTAATCTTCACCGTCGGCGTGTTGGTCGGCATTACGATGGTCGACGCAATGCCGAGCCGCGTCGCATGATAGGCGAGCCCTTGCGCGTGGTTGCCGGCCGACGCGGCGATCACGCCCACGGTGTCCTTCGGCAGTTGCAGCAACGTGTTGAGCGCGCCGCGCTCCTTGTAGGCGGCGGTGAACTGCAAATTCTCGAACTTGAGATAGACCGTCGCGCCGGTCAGCTCGCTCAGCGTCTTGCTGATCAGCGTCGGGGTGCGCACCACGGCGTCGCGGATCCGGTCATGCGCCGTGCGAACATCGGCGATGGAGACGGGGAGGGCATCGGTGGGGGCGGTCTGCGTAGCCATGCCGCGCGCCTAGACCATCTGGCGCGGCGAAGGAACACACCTTATCGCGGAAAGCATGAAGGGCGCACACGCGCCCGCGAAAGGGTTGGAATGAAACGCTTGTTGATCGCCGCCGCGTTGACGCTGCTGCCCGCGCCGGTGCTGGCCGATGCGCTGATCGACAATGTCGACGGCATGACGCTCGACAAGGACGGGCACGTCCTCCACTTTTCGGGGCTGCTGATGAGTGCCGACGGGCACGTCACCCGGCTGCTGCAACAGGGCGAGAAGCGCCCCGACAAACTCGACTGGCGCGCCGATATGCACGGCAAGGTGCTGCTGCCCGGCTTCGTCGATGCGCACGGCCATGTCATCGAACTCGGCTTTCGCGCGCTGTCGCTCGATCTGTCGGACACCAACTCGCTCGATGAGGCGAAGGCCAAGATCGCCGCTTATGTCGCCGCCAACCCGGAACGCAAATGGGTGCTGGGCGGGGGCTGGAACCAGGAGAAATGGGGACTTGGGCGCTTTCCCACCGCGGCCGATCTGGACAGCGTGGTGTCGGATCGCCCGGTCTGGCTGTCGCGGGTCGACGGCCATGCCTCCTGGGCGAACAGCGCGGCGATGCGCGCGGCGGGGGTGAACGCCAAGAGCGTGTCGCCACCCGGCGGCCGGATCGAGAAGACCGGCGTCAATCCCAACGGCGTGTTCGTCGATGCCGCCCAGCAACTCGTCGAGAAAGCGGTGCCCCAGCCGCTGCCCAAGGAACGCGACGCGGCGTTGTTGAAGGCGCAGGAGATCCTGCTGCGCGACGGCGTGACCGCGACGAGCGATATGGGTACGAGCCTCGACGACTGGCTCAGCTTTCGCCGGATGGCCGATATCGGGTCGCTGCGCGTGCGGATCATGAGTTACGGGCTGGGCGTCGAGACCGCGATCCAGATCGGCGGGGAGGGGCCGACGCCGTGGCTCTACGCCGATCATCTGCGCATGGGGGGAGTCAAATTGTTCGCCGACGGTGCGCTAGGTTCACGCGGGGCCTGGCTGAAGGCGCCGTACAGCGATGCGCCGGGGCAATCGGGGCTCGGCTTCATGAGCGACGACGTGATCCGCAACCGGATGAGCCGCGCGGCGATGGATCATTATCAGGTCGCGGTGCACGCGATCGGCGACAAGGCCAATGCGCAGGTGCTCGACGCTATCGACGAGCTGTCGCATACTTATACCGGGGATCGGCGCTGGCGGATCGAGCATGCCCAGATCGTCGACCCGGTCGATCTGCCCAAATTCGGCCAGCACGGCATCATCGCCTCGATGCAGCCGGTGCACCAGACCAGCGACATGCACATGGTCGAGGCGCGGCTGGGCACGGCGCGGCTGGCCGGTGCCTATGCCTGGGCGACGATGCTCCGCAACGGCGCGGTGCTGGCATTCGGCACCGATTATCCGATCGAAAGCCCGGATCCTTTCGCGGGTTGGGCGACGGCGTTCACACGGCAGGACAAGAATGGCGAACCCTATGGCGGCTGGCGCCCCGAAGAGAAGGTGACGCGCGAACAGGCGTGGCGTGCCTATACGATGGATGCGGCCTATGCCGGGTTCGCCGAGGACAAGTTCGGCCGCCTCGCGCCCGGCCAGCGCGCCGATTTCATCATCGTCGACCGCGATCCGCTGCTGGCGAGCCCGACCGATCTGCGCGCGACCAAGGTCGAGCAGACGTGGGTCGGCGGCGAGAAGGTGTTCGAGGCGAAATAGGGCCGCGCCGAAACAAAGCGACGAGCGTTGCGTTCTCGCAACGATCCCGGGTCAAGCCGGGGTTGCAACGAGAGGAAGCAACAATGAAGAGGCAATGCAGTTTCGCGATCGCCCTGGGGATCGCCGTCACCGCCGTCGCCAGCCCGGCGACCGCGCAGGACAAGCCGCCCCAGGCCCGCGTCCATGTCGGCGATCTCGATCTGACCAGATCATCGGGTCAGACCATTGCAGACCACCGGCTGCGCCGTTCCGCCACGGCGGCCTGCCCCGATACCGGACCGGGCGTTGTGGGCGCCCAGGAAGCGGCGCGGTGCCGCCAGGACCTGACGCAGCGCGGCGACCGGCAAATCGCGGGCGTGACGGCTGAACGGCGCGACGAGAAGATGGCGCAGATGCGGCGCGAGCGCATGTGGAACTCGCGCCATCCGGTCGTGCATCATCATCACCGCGTGGTGCACCATCATCACATGGTGAAACATCATAGGGCCCATCACATGACGAAGCACCCGACCCAGCACGCCATGATGCACAAGACGACCGTAAAATCCCATTGAACGACAACGGCCGCGGCGCCCCCCGGTGCCGCG
>JALYTP010000250.1 GCA_030854225.1 Pseudomonadota bacterium | reverse complement strand
CGCAATTGTTCCAGCGCGGTTTTTCCACCCGCGCGCACAAATCGGGCGGGCTCGGGCTGCATTGGTGCGCCAATTCGATGCTGGCGATGGGCGGTTCGCTCGCGCTCGAAAGCGAGGGGGCGGGCAGGGGCGCGGTCGCGGTGCTGACGCTCGATTGCGCGCCGCCGGTGGATGCCGTCGCCGCGGCCTAGCCAGCGCAGAAGGGCAGGATACGCTCATAGTCGGCAAGCGACGGCGCATCGGGTAGCCGCGCGCCCTGCTGCAACAGGAACGCGTGGGTGACGATCTCCGCCTGCTGCTCGATGCCGTAACGCGACAGCGGCTTGCCGGGACGGAAAGCGTAATCATAGCGGCAGAACGGGTGGCGCATCAGCGGCAGATACCAGCGACCGCCATGCTGCGCCTGCCACACATGCGTCATCTCGTGGATGAACAGCGCCTGGTCGTCGAGCGATCCGGTCTCGAAGTCGCCTCGGTAGCTTGATCCGCGCGGGTGAAAATGGATGCTGCCCATCGGCGCCATCACCGTGTCGCGCGGCTGGAAGAAAGCCCATTTGCGCCGCGCGATCCGCACGCTCGCATATTCGATCGCCGGCCCGAACACGCTGCGGGCGAGTGCGATCTCGCCGCGCGTCAGCGGCCGGTCGGCGGCGATCGGCTTATTCCTTGGGCGTCGGTGCGCCCGCCGCGATCACCGGCGCGGCATAGGCATAGGTTCCGCCATCGGTGAAGGTGAAGACCAGCGGCATGGTCCGCCCGGGCACCATCCGCGGGCTGATGTCGTACAGCATGACATGCTTGCCGCCGGGCCGGAAGCGGACCGCGCCACCCGCCGGCAGATCGACCGAGGCAAGCGGCTTCATCGACGACATGCCCCCGGTATTCATCGATTCGTGCATCTCGGCGCGGATCGCGACATCGCTCCTGACGCTCATCAGCGTGGTATCGGTCGCGCCGCCATGGAGCGTGAAATAGGCCACCGCCGGCCGGCCGGGCACGGCGGGCAACTGCACATAACCCTTGTCGATATAGAACATCTTGGGCTGGCACCCGCCCAGCGCGAGCGACACGGCGGCGAGGGTAGTGGCGAGGATGAGCGATAGGCGCACGATATTGTCTTTCCCGCTTTGGAACCGTCAGGCCATTCTAGTCGCCCCCTAATCTTGCGACAAGCGAAAGCCCCCCTATATCGCCACGAGTAAGCGCGTCGCGTCGCCGGGTTCAGGGGCGTCGGCGCAAATGGCAATTCATTCATGGGGGCCGAAGAGGACCAATGGCTAAAGTAATCGGAATCGATCTCGGTACGACCAATTCGTGCGTCGCGGTGATGGAGGGCGGCAAGCCCAAGGTGATCGAGAATGCGGAAGGCGCACGCACCACGCCGTCGATCGTCGCCTTCGCCAAGGATGGCGAGCGGCTGATCGGCCAGCCGGCCAAGCGCCAGGCGGTGACCAACCCGGAGAACACCGTGTTCGCGGTGAAGCGTCTGATCGGGCGCCGCTTCGACGATCCGATCACCAAGAAGGATACCGAGCTGGTTCCCTATCACATTGTGAAGGGCCAGAATGGCGACGCGTGGGTGCAGGCCGGCGGCAAGGATTACTCGCCTTCGCAGATCAGTGCCTTCACGCTCCAGAAGATGAAGGAAACCGCCGAGGCGTATCTCGGCGAGACGGTGACGCAGGCGGTCATCACGGTGCCCGCTTACTTCAACGACGCGCAGCGCCAGGCGACCAAGGATGCCGGGCAGATTGCCGGCCTGGAAGTGCTGCGCATCATCAACGAGCCGACCGCGGCGGCGCTCGCTTACGGGCTTGAGAAGGACAGCAACAAGACGATCGCGGTCTATGATCTGGGCGGCGGCACGTTCGACATCTCGATCCTCGAGATCGGCGACGGCGTGTTCGAGGTGAAGGCCACCAACGGCGACACCTTCCTGGGCGGCGAGGATTTCGACAACAAGATCCTCAACTTCCTGGCCGACGATTTCAAGAAGGCCGAGGGCATCGACCTGACGAAGGACAAGCTCGCGCTCCAGCGGCTGAAGGAAGCCGCCGAGAAGGCGAAGATCGAGCTGTCGTCCGCCGCCTCGACCGAGGTAAATCTGCCCTTCATCACGGCGGATCAGAACGGGCCGAAGCATCTCGTCAAGGCGATCACCCGCGCCGATCTCGAAAAGCTGGTCGAGGATCTGATCAAGCGCACGCTCGATCCCTGCAAGAAGGCGCTCGCCGATGCGGGCGTCAAGGCGGCGGACATCGCCGAGGTCGTGCTGGTCGGCGGGATGACGCGCATGCCGCGCGTGCGCGACGTGGTGAAGGATTTCTTCGGCAAGGAACCGCATACTGGCGTCAACCCGGACGAGGTCGTCGCGATGGGCGCCGCGATCCAGGCGGGCGTGTTGCAGGGCGACGTCAAGGACGTGCTGCTGCTCGACGTGACCCCGCTGTCGCTGGGCATCGAGACGCTGGGCGGCGTGTTCACCCGCATGATCGATCGCAACACCACGATCCCCACCAAGAAGGCGCAGACCTATTCGACCGCCGACGACAACCAGCAGGCGGTGACGATCCGCGTGTTCCAGGGCGAGCGCGAGATGGCCGCCGACAACAAGATGCTCGGCCAGTTCGATCTGGTCGGCATTCCGCCCGCGCCGCGCGGCGTGCCGCAGATCGAGGTGACGTTCGACATCGACGCCAACGGGCTGGTCAACGTCTCGGCCAAGGACAAGGGCACCGGCAAGGAGCAGCAGATCCGCATCCAGGCCTCGGGCGGTCTGTCGGACAATGACATCGAGAGCATGGTCCGCGATGCCGAGAAATTCGCCGACGAGGACAAGAAGCGGCGTGAGGCGGCGGAGGCGAAGAACAACGCCGAATCGCTGATCCACACCACCGAACGCCAGCTCGCCGACAATGGCGACAAGGTCGATGCGGCGCTCAAGGGTGAGATCGAGGCGGCGGTGGCCGAGACCAAGACCGCGGTCGAGGGTGGCGATCCCGAAGCGATGAAGGAAAAGGCCGCTGCGCTCGCGCAGGTCGCGATGAAGCTGGGCCAGGCGATCTACGAGAAGCAGCAGCAGGCCGAAGCGTCGCCGCAGGGCGAGGCAGCGGCCGAGGAAGGCCCGAAGGAAGACGTGGTCGATGCCGAATTCTCGGAAGTCGACGACAGCACCAAGTCGTAATTGTAATGCGTACCCCCCGTCATCCCGGTATGCGCCGGCATGACGGGGAGGGCGGGGGCCCGGCATGAGCACCGAAATCGATTATTACGAGCTGCTCGAATGCGAGCGCACGGCGGACGACGTCACGATCAAGGCGTCGTATCGCAAGCTGGCGATGAAGTATCACCCGGACAAGAATGCCGGCTGCAAGAACAGCGAAGCGCGCTTCAAGGC
>JALYTP010000249.1 GCA_030854225.1 Pseudomonadota bacterium | reverse complement strand
GCCCGGCAGGGCTTGTTCTATAAGAGAAAAAATAGGAGCGAAGAGGTAGTCCAGCGCAGCCCTGAAATTATGAACCGCGTCGCCGATTAAGAGAGCGAGCGTCTCCGGGATTGGCTTGCGAGGACGGTAGGCCAATATACTGGCGTGGGACCTCGTATTGGGCGGGACGATTTGAGGTTCGATCTCCACAGTATAGAGTGCGGGGCTGAGAGGGTTGATCAACGAACGCAGCTCATCGACGTGCGCGTAGGCCCGTTCAACCTTAAGCCGAGGCCCCAACATGATATTGGATGAGATCATGAGAAAGCCGCCTTCTGAGAGCTATGCCTCAAGAGCGGCCCGAGGTACTTGCCAGTGAACGAGCGCGGCTCCTTCGCCACCTGCTCGGGCGTGCCCTCGGCGACGATCTCCCCGCCCTTCACGCCGCCTTCCGGCCCGAGGTCGAGCACCCAGTCCGCGGTCTTGATGACATCGAGATTGTGCTCGATCACCACCACCGTATTGCCGTGCGCGACGAGCGCGTGGAGCACTTCGAGCAGCTTGCGCACGTCCTCGAAGTGCAGCCCGGTGGTCGGCTCGTCGAGGATGTAGAGCGTGTTGCCGGTGGCGCGGCGGCTGAGTTCCTTGGCGAGCTTGACGCGCTGCGCCTCGCCGCCCGAGAGCGTCGTCGCCTGCTGGCCGACCTTGATGTAACCCAGCCCGACCTCGACCAGCATCGCCATCTTGTCGCGGATGCCGGGGACGGCCTTGAAGAATTCGGCGGCGTCCTCGACCGTCATGTCGAGTATGTCGGCGATGCTGTGGCCCTTGAACTTCACCTGCAGCGTCTCGCGGTTGTAGCGCGCGCCGTGGCACACGTCGCACGTGACGTAGACGTCGGGGAGGAAGTGCATCTCGATCTTGAGCAGGCCGTCGCCGGTGCATGCCTCGCACCGGCCGCCCTTGACGTTGAAGCTGAAGCGCCCGGGCTTGTAGCCGCGCGCCTGGCTTTCGGGGAGGCCGGCGAACCAGTCGCGGATCATCGTGAAGGCGCCGGTATAGGTCGCGGGGTTGGAACGGGGCGTGCGGCCGATCGGCGACTGGTCGATATCGATGACCTTGTCGAGGTACTGGAGCCCCGTGACCTTGTCGTGCTTGCCCGCCAGGATGCGCGCGCCGTTGAGCGCACGCGCGGCGGCGGCGTAGAGCGTGTCGATCGTGAAACTCGACTTGCCCGAGCCCGACACGCCGGTGACGCAGGTGAAGGTGCCGAGCGGGATACTGGCGGTGATGCCGGTCAAATTGTTGGCGGTGGCGCCGTGGACGGTGAGTTTCTTGCCGTTGCCCTTCGAGCGTTTCGCGGGGACGGGGACTTCGCGCGTTCCGTTGAGATAGTCCGCGGTGATGCTGTCGGGGGTGGCGAGGACTTCGGCGAGCGTTCCCTGCGCGACGACCGCGCCGCCGTGGACGCCCGCGCCCGGCCCCATGTCGATGACGTAATCGGCCGAGCGGATCGCGTCCTCGTCATGCTCGACCACCAGCACGGTGTTGCCGAGATCGCGGAGACGCCGCAGGGTCTTGAGCAGCATGTCGTTGTCGCGTTGATGTAGCCCGATCGAGGGCTCGTCGAGGACGTAGAGCACGCCCGACAGGCCGCTGCCGATCTGCGAGGCGAGACGGATACGCTGGGACTCGCCGCCGGAGAGCGTGCCGCTGGTGCGATCGAGGTTGAGGTAATCCAGCCCGACATTGTTGAGGAAGCCGAGCCGCTCGAGGATTTCCTTGAGGATGCGTTCGGCGATGGCGTTCTGCTGATCGCCGAGGTCGGCGGGAACGGCGGTGAACCAGGCGAGCGCGTCGACCACCGAGAGGCGGGTGATCGACGAGATGTCGCGCATGCCGACCTTGACCGCCAGCGCCTCGGGCTTGAGGCGGGCGCCGTGGCAGGTTTCGCAGGCCGCGCTGGACTGATATTTCGACAGCTCCTCGCGCATCCACGCGCTCTCGGTTTGCAGCAGGCGGCGATTGAGGTTGCCGATCACGCCCTCGAACGGCTTCTTCACGTCGTACGATTTGCGCCCGTCGACGAAGGTGAGCGTGACGGGCTTGCCGCGCGTGCCGTGGAGGATCGTGTCGCGTACGTCCTGCGGCAAATCCTCCCACGGGGTTTCGAGGTCAAAGCCGAATTCGCGCGCCAGGCTGCCGAGCACCTGCATGTAATAGGGGCTCGGCGGGTTGGACTTGGCCCAGGGCACCACCGCGCCCTTCTTGATGCTGAGCGCGTGGTTGGGAACGACGAGATCCTCGTCGAACAGCATCTTCTCGCCCAGCCCGTCGCACGCCGGGCACGCGCCCTGCGGAGCGTTGAAGCTGAACAGCCGCGGTTCGATCTCCGCGATGGTGAAGCCGGAGACGGGGCAGGCGAATTTCTCGCTGAACACGATGCGCCCCGGCGGCGCGTGATCGCCGAGGATCGCGCTGGTCGGGGTGTGCGGCGTGTATTCGTCCTTGGCGGGATCGGCGGGATCGACATAGGCCAGCCCCTCGGCCAGCTTGAGCGCGGCCTCGAAGCTTTCCGCCAGCCGCGTGCCGACGCCTTCGCCGACGACGAGGCGATCGACCACGACCTCGATATCGTGCTTGTATTTCTTGTCGAGCGCTGGCGCCTCGTCGATCTCGTAAATCGTGCCGTCGATGCGCACGCGGGTGAAGCCCGCTTTCTGCCACTCGAGCATCTCCCGGCGATACTCGCCCTTGCGCCCGCGCACGACCGGGGCGAGCAGGTAGAGCCGCGTACCCTCGGGCAAGGTGAGGACGCGGTCGACCATCTGGCTGACGGTCTGCGCGGCGATCGGCAGCCCGGTGGCGGGCGAATAGGGGATGCCGACCCGCGCCCATAACAGCCGCATGTAATCGTAGATTTCGGTGACGGTCGCGACGGTCGAGCGCGGGTTGCGGCTGGTGGTCTTCTGCTCGATCGAGATGGCGGGCGAGAGCCCCTCGATATGATCGACATCGGGCTTCTGCATCAATTCGAGGAACTGGCGCGCATAGGCGCTGAGGCTCTCGACATACCGCCGCTGACCTTCGGCATAGATGGTGTCGAACGCGAGGCTCGATTTGCCGCTGCCCGACAGCCCGGTGATGACCGTCAGCGTATCGCGCGGAATGTCGATCGAGACATCCTTGAGGTTGTGCTCGCGCGCACCGCGCACGGATATGTGTGTCAGCATAGCGGCTGTTTGTTCCAGATTTGTTCGGGTCGGGCAAGGGGTGGCTTGCCGGGTGCGAGATGGGAAGCGACACCGCCCGCCGCAAGCTGCCTCACCGCCGCCCGCGATAGCTCGGCAGCGCCAGTTTCCAGCGGATCGCGGCGGCGCGCAGGCCGAAGCCGGCGACGGCGGCGATGGCGGCGGCGGCGAACAC
>JALYTP010000248.1 GCA_030854225.1 Pseudomonadota bacterium | reverse complement strand
ATCGTCGATGACATGCGCGCTCCTTCGCCTATCCCCATTTCAAGGAATCGGCCCGTGCGCAACCTCAGACCTTCACGATCCCCCGGTCGAGCAGGCTGTGCGCGGTGTCGAGGATCGTCGTCGCCTCGTCGCGCGTCTTCCACCCCAGCATTTCGAGGGCGTGGCGCGCATCGACCGCGCGCGACCGGCCCAGTTCGCCGGTGACCTGGCGGATCGTGGGATCGAACAGCGCCATCGCCCGCACGATGACATCGGGAATGCCCCGCTCGGGCACCTTGCGCGCCTGCGGGCCGAGCCCCGCGCGCAGGATCGCCGCGACCTCCTTCATCCACAAGAATTTGCCCGCGCCGATGAAGCGCTCCCCGTCGAGCCCCGCCACCGTGAGCGCCCTGACATGAAGATCGGCGAGATCGCGCACGTCGACCACCGCGAACCCCAGCCGCGGCGTGCCCGGCACCGATCCGTCCATGATGCGCTGGACGAACTGGATCGAGGCGGAGAAATCGTCGCTGAGCAGCGGCCCGAGCACGGCCGAGGGATTGACCGAGCAGAATTCCATCCCCGCGCCCTCCGCCTTCATCCAGTCGCGCGCGGCGCGCTCGGCGATGGTCTTGGATTTGATGTACGCGCCGACGCCGGGCTGCGTCACGTCGGTCCAGTCGCCCTCGTCATACACGCGTTCCACGGGGTGCCCGTAGGCGACGGCGGCGACCGACGAGGTGAGCACGAAGCGCCTCACCCCCGCCGCCCTGGCGAAACGCAGCGCCCTGAGCGCACCCTCGCGCGCCGGCACGATCAGCTCGTCGTCGCTTTTGGGTGCGCCCGCGGGAAACGGCGAGGCGACGTGCGCGACATGGCCGCACCCGGCCACCGCCTCGGCCCACCCCTTGTCGTCCATCAGATCGGCGGCGAAGAAATGCAGCCTGGCATTGTCCACCGCGAGCCAGCCGCGCACCTCGGCCTCGCGTGTCAGCGAGCGCACCGTGGTGTTGACGGTCCATCCCTCGGCGATCAACTGCCGGATCAGGAAGCCCGCAATATAGCCGCTGCCGCCCGTGACCAGAACCGTGCCCGCCATCGCCGCTCTCCTTGTTGCCTGATGGAGATCAGTGGTAGGACGAAACCGATCGCGCGCCTAGCTGCCCGCTTGCCAAAGCGGGGCGCGACCCGCCATCATGCGCCGATCAGGAGTGCGCGATGTCCGAGCCCGAAACCTACCCCGTCCCCACCGAATGGGCCAAGCGCGCGCGATACGACGCGGCGGGGTATGAGAAGCTCTACGGCCGCTCGCTCGCCGATCCCGGCAGCTTCTGGCTCGAACAGGCGCGCCGGCTCGACTGGATCAAGCGGCCCGAAATCGCCGGCGACTGGTCGTTCGACAAGCGCGATTTCCACATCGACTGGTTCCGCGACGGGCGGCTCAACGTCGCGGCCAATTGCCTCGACCGGCATCTGGCGAAACGGGCTGAGCAGATCGCGCTGATCTGGGAACCCGACGTGCCGGAGGAGGAACCGCGCCGCTTCACCTATCGCCAGCTCCATGCCGAGGTGTGCCGGTTCGCCAACGTGCTGAAAGCGCAGGGCGCGGCGAAGGGCGACCGGATCACGATCTACATGCCGATGATCCCCGAGGCGGCGTTCGCGATCCTCGCCTGCGCGCGGATCGGCGCGATCCATTCGGTGGTGTTCGGCGGCTTCTCGCCCGAGGCGCTGGCGGGGCGGATCGAGGATTGCGGATCGACGCTGCTCGTCACCGCCGACGAGGGCCGGCGCGGCGGCAAGAAAATCCCGCTCAAGGCCAATGTCGACTCCGCCGCCGACCGCGCGCCGGGCCTTAAGCGCGTGATCGTGGTGAAGGCGACCGGCGGCGAGGTCGCGATGAGGTCGCGCGACATCTGGTATCACGACGCGGCAAAGGCGGTGGAGGCCGCCTGCCCGCCCGAGCCGATGGGCGCGGAAGATCCGCTGTTCATCCTCTACACCAGCGGATCGACCGGCAAGCCCAAGGGCGTGATACACAGTTCGGGCGGCTATCTGCTCTGGGCCAGCCTGACCCATGAATGGGCGTTCGATTACCGCCCCGGCCCGAATTCGGGCGACGTGTGGTGGTGCGCCGCCGATATCGGCTGGGTCACCGGGCACACCTATATCCTGTACGGCCCGCTGGCGAACGGCGGCACCACCCTCATGTACGAAGGACTGCCCAACTGGCCCGACGCCAGCCGCATCTGGCAGGTGGTCGACCGGCACAAGGTCCACACGCTCTACACCGCGCCAACCGCGCTGCGCGCGTTGATGCGGGAGGGCGACGCGCCGGTGACGGCGACCAGCCGCACATCGCTGAAGCTGCTCGGCACGGTGGGCGAGCCGATCAATCCCGAGGCATGGCGCTGGTATCACAATGTGGTCGGCGAGGGGCGTTGCCCGATCATCGACACCTGGTGGCAGACCGAGACGGGCGGCGCGATGATCGCGCCGATGCCGGGCGCGACCGCCTTGAAGCCGGGCAGCGCGACGCGGCCGATGCCGGGGGTCGATCCGCAACTGGTTGATACAGAGGGGCAGGTGCTGCAAGGCGCGGCCGAGGGCAACCTGGTCGTCGCGCGCAGCTGGCCGGGGCAGATGCGCGGTGTGTGGGGCGATGCGGACCGGTTCTTCCAGACCTATTTCACCACGTACCGCGGCAAGTATTTCACCGGTGACGGCTGTCGCCGCGATGCGGACGGCTATTACTGGATCACCGGCCGCGTCGACGATGTCATCAACGTCAGCGGTCACCGCATGGGCACCGCCGAGGTCGAGAGCGCGCTGGTCCTCCATCCCAGGGTCGCGGAGGCCGCGGTGGTCGGCATGCCGCACGACGTGAAGGGTCAGGGCATCTACGCCTATGTGACGCTCAATGCGGGCGAGGCGCCGTCCGAGGCGCTGCGCAAGGAACTGATCGGCTGGGTGCGCACGGAAATCGGCCCGATCGCCGCCCCCGATGCGCTGCAATTCGCCCCCGGTTTGCCCAAGACGCGCAGCGGCAAGATCATGCGCCGCATCCTGCGCAAGATCGCGGAAGGGGATGTGTCGTCGCTCGGCGATACCAGCACGCTGGCCGATCCGGCGGTGGTCGACGATCTGGTGGCGAACCGGGTAGGGTGAGCGCGAGCGCGGTGCCCCGACCGACGCAAGGCGTTCGCGCCAAACAAAAAAATCGTCGGCGCCCTTCGCACGCCGCCGCAGCAACGCTACACCGGGCACCGCATCATGCCAGCTCTTGCCGGGCGAGCGGGCTGGCGTTATCCAGCGGCAACACACTTCCGGGATAGGGGAATCCATCCATGCGCATCGTTTCGCTCGTTCGCTTGTCCGTCGGGGTCGCCGCGCTGACGCTGGCCGGGGTCGCCGTCGCGCAATCGTCCGCGCCGCACGCAAAATACGG
>JALYTP010000247.1 GCA_030854225.1 Pseudomonadota bacterium | reverse complement strand
GCTCGGCAGTCTCGGCATCGACGCGCGCGCCTCCGCCCTCGCCGCCGCCGCGCCGCGCCGCGTCCAGGCGATCCTCGCCGATCGCAACCGACTGATCGGGGAGGACACGATGGGCATTTTGTTCAAGGCGCTCGCCGTCACCGCGCCGCACTGGCCGCAACCGGCGGGGTTCGCATGATCGTCTATCGCGACGCCGTGCCGGAGGATGGCCCCGCGCTCGCCGCCATGGCGCGGCGCTGCTTCACCGAGACCTTCGGCACGCTCTACCGCCAGGCCGACCTCGCGGCCTTCCTCCATTCGGCATACGGCGAAAACGGGCTGATCGGGGTGCTGCGCGACTCGGCCCATCGGGTGCGGCTCGCGGTCGCCGACGCGGCGATCGTCGGTTATTGCACGATGGGGCCGGTCGCCTTTCCCGGCGAATGGCCGGACGATGCGGTCGAATTGTGCAACCTCTACGTGCTCGGCCCGTGGCAGGGCGAGGGCATCGCGCCGGTGCTGATCGAGTGGGGGCTCGACTGGGCCCGCCGCCGCGCCGCCAGCGAGGTCATCCTGAGCGTGTTCGTCGACAACCACCGCGCGCGGCGATTCTACGAACGTTACGGCTTCGTCGAATTCGCCAAATACACCTTCATGGTCGGCGAGCATCGGGATGACGACCGCCTGATGCGGCTTACCTTATGACCGTCGAGGTCAACCGGGCCGCCGCGCTCGGCGACATACCGCACGGCTTTCTCGGGCGGCGCGGCGGGGTGTCGAGCGGGCTGCACGCCGGGCTCAACGTGGGTATCGGGTCGGACGACGATCCGGACGCGGTGGCCGAGAACCGCCTGCGCGCGACGCAGGCCGTGCTGCCCCACGCGCGGCTGGTGACGCTGTATCAGGTCCATTCGGCCGACGCGGTCACCGTGCTTGCGCCGTATGAGGAACGCCTGCGGCCCAGGGCGGACGCGCTCGTCACCGATCGTCCGGGGCTCGCGCTCGGCATCCTCACCGCCGATTGCGCGCCGGTGCTGTTCGCCGATCGCCACGCCGGCATCGTCGGCGCGGCGCATGCGGGGTGGAAAGGCGCGCTGGGCGGGGTGACCGATGCGACCTTGCTCGCGATGGAATCGCTCGGCGCGGTGCGTGAACGGATTGTGGCGGCGGTCGGCCCCTGCATCGCGCGCGCCAGTTACGAGGTCGATGACGCCTTCGCGCGGCGGTTCGCGGCGGACGACCCGGCCAACGAACGCTTCTTCGCGGACGGGCGCGCCGGGCACCACCAGTTCGACCTCGAAGCCTATGTCGCGCACCGTCTGGCCATGGCCGGCGTGGGGCGGGTCGAGCTGATCGGGCTGGACACCTATGCCGACGCGACGCGCTTCTACAGCTATCGCCGCGCCACCCACCGCGGCGAGCGCGACAATGGCCGGCAGATCAGCATCATCGGCCTGCCCGGCTGACCGCCGCGCTGTCCTACACGCGCGCGGTGTTGTAAGGTTCGCGGAACGACGACCGAAGGGCGGCGCAAACCGGCATAGCGTGTGAAGAGTGTGAAGATTCGCCGCG
The DNA here is from genome assembly GCA_030854225.1 of Pseudomonadota bacterium. Taxonomy (GTDB): domain Bacteria; phylum Pseudomonadota; class Alphaproteobacteria; order Sphingomonadales; family Sphingomonadaceae; genus Sphingomonas. Next base: position 1,882 of record JALYTP010000247.1, on the reverse strand, counting down.
TGTCGAAGGCGGTATCCGATGAAACGATCGCACGCTAAGGAGCCTTTCATCCTTCCTCTCGTGAGACATATCATGGCCAACAACAACGAAACCGAAGCCGACATCACCGGCGTTCCCGCTCAGGCCAAGCCCGGCGCCAAGGCGCATGTCGATTCGATCGGCGGGCGCAAGCTGAAGCCCTCGACGATGATGATGGGCCATGGTTACGATCCGATGCTGTCCGAAGGCGCGCTCAAGCCGCCGATCTTCCTCACCTCGACCTTCGTGTTCCCCAACGCCGCCGCCGGCAAGCGCCATTTCGAGGGCGTCACCGGCAAGCGCCCCGGCGGGGCCGAGGGCCTGGTCTATTCGCGTTTCAACGGGCCGAACCAGGAAATCCTCGAGGACCGGCTCGGCATCTGGGAAGAGGCCGAGGATGCGCTTGCCTTCTCGTCGGGCATGTCGGCCATCGCCACGCTGTTCCTGTCGATGGTCAAGCCGGGCGACACGATCGTCCATTCGGGCCCGCTCTACGCCGCGACCGAGACGCTGATCGGGCGCATCCTCGGCAAGTTCGGCGTCAACTGGCTCGATTTCCCCGCCGGGGCGACGCGCGAGGAGATCGATGCGGTGCTGACCAAGGCCTCCACCGAGGGCAATGTCGCGCTGATCTATCTCGAAAGCCCGGCCAACCCGACAAATGCGCTGGTCGATATCCAGGCGGTCGCCGCGAGCCGCGACGCGATCTTCAAGGGCAACAAGCCGCCGATCGCGATCGACAACACCTTCCTCGGGCCGCTCTGGCTCCAGCCGCTCAAGCACGGCGCCGACATCGTGGTCTATTCGCTGACCAAATATGCCGGAGGGCATAGCGACCTCGTCGCGGGCGGGGTGCTCGGATCGAAGGAGCACATCAACACCATCCGCATGATGCGCAACACGATCGGCACGATCTGCGACCCCAACACCGCGTGGATGCTGATGCGCAGCCTCGAGACGCTGGAACTGCGCATGAGCCGTGCGGGCGAGAATGCGGTCAAGGTGTGCGGCTGGTTGCGCAAGCAGCCCAAGGTCCAGCGCGTCGGCTATCTCGGCTTCCTCGCCGACGAGCCGGGGATGGAGCGTCAGGCCGACATCTATCGGCGCCACTGCACCGGTGCCGGCAGCACTTTCTCGCTGATCCTGAAAGGCGGCGAGAAGGAGGCGTTTGCGTTTCTCGATGCGCTCAAGATCGCCAAGCTCGCGGTCAGCCTCGGCGGCACCGAGACGCTTGCCTCGCATCCCGCGGCGATGACGCATCTGTCGGTGCCGCAGGAGCGCAAGGATGCGCTGGGCATCACCGACAGCCTGGTGCGCATCTCGATCGGGGTGGAGGATGCCGACGATCTGATCGCCGATTTCGAGCAGGCGCTGGCGGCCATTTGATCCGCCTTCGCCGATAAGGACCGCCCACACGCGAGAAACCCCGGCGACCTTGCGGCCACCGGGGTTCTTCGTTTTGCCCATCCCGTCACCGGGAGGAGCTGGTCGGCCCCGACACCCTTGGGGGGGCGGTGCCAGGGCCGTAGCCCTTTATTTCAGGAGCTGCAGGACGTTCTGCTGGCTCTGGTTCGCCTGGGCGAGCATCGCGGTCGATGCCTGGCTCAGGATCTGCGCCCTGGCGAGGTTGGCCGTCTCGACCGAGAAATCGGCATCCTCGATACGGCTGCGCGCGTCGGTCAGGTTGGTCATGTTCGAAGTCAAATTGTTGACCACCGACTGCAGCTGGCTTTCCGACGCACCGAAACCGGCGCGGGCGGTGTCGATCGTCTTGATCGCGGTGTCGAGCGTACCGAGTGCCGTCGCAGCCGTCGCGGCCGTGCCGACGCTGGCCGAGGTGGCTGCGCTCAGATCGATCTTGGCG
>JALYTP010000246.1 GCA_030854225.1 Pseudomonadota bacterium | reverse complement strand
GCCTCGCGCAGGATTTCGCGCTGCGCTATCCGCTGGTCGACGGGCAGGGCAATTTCGGCAATATCGATGGCGATAACGCCGCCGCCTACCGCTATACCGAGGCCAAGCTCACCCAGGTCGCGATCGACCTGATGGACGGGCTCGACGAGAATGCGGTCGATTACAAGCCTACCTATAATGGCGAGGAGGAAGAGCCAGAGCTGTTCCCCGGCGCGTTCCCCAATCTGCTGGCGAACGGCGCGGCGGGCATCGCGGTGGGTATGGCGACGAGCATCCCGCCGCACAACGCCGCCGAATTGTACGACGCGGCGATCCTGCTGGTCGATCAGCCGAACGCGACCGACGCGCAGGTGCTGGGACACGTCAGCGGCCCGGATTTCCCGACCGGTGGTCTCGTCGTCGATCCGCCCGCCGCGATCGCCGAGGCCTATGCCACCGGGCGCGGTGGCTTCCGGGTGCGGGCGCGCTGGCATGTCGAGGATCAGGGGCGCGGGACGTGGAACGCGATCGTCACCGAAATCCCCTACGGCGTGCAGAAAGGGAAATTGATCGAGCAGATCGCGACGATCATCAACGACAGGAAGCTGCCGATCCTGGCCGACGTGCGCGACGAATCCGACAGCGAGATCCGCATCGTGATCGAGCCGCGCGCCCGCACCGTCGACGCTACGATGCTGATGGAAAGCCTGTTCCGGATGTGCGATCTGGAAAACCGGGTCAGCCTCAATCTCAACGTGCTCGACAAATTTCGTACGCCGCGCGTGATGTCGTTGCGCGAGGCGCTGGCGGCATGGGTCGAGCACCAGTTCGTCGTGCTGCAACGCCGCTCGCAACATCGGCTCGACAAGATCGCTGACCGGATCGAATTGCTCGACGGCTACATCGTCGCGTTCCTCAACCTCGACCGCGTGATCGAGATCATCCGCACCGAGGACGAGCCCAAGCCGGTGATGATCGCCGAGTTCAGCCTGACCGACCGACAGGCCGAGGCGATCCTCAACATGCGGCTACGCTCGCTCCGGCGGTTGGAGGAGATGGAACTGCGCAAGGAGCGTGACGGGCTGGAAGAGGAAAAGTCCGGGCTGGAGGCCTTGCTCGGCAGCGAGGCGCGGCAGCGGACGCGGCTGAAGAAAGATTTCGCCAAATTGCGCGAGCGCTATGGCCCCGACACCAAGCTCGGCAAGCGCCGCACCACGATCGAGGAAGCCGCGCCGGCGCGCGAGATCCCGCTCGAGGCGATGATCGAGCGCGAGCCGATCACCGTGATCCTGTCGGCGCGGGGCTGGATCCGCGCCATGAAGGGCCATCTCGACGACGCGCAGCGCGCCGATTTGAAATTCAAGGAAGGCGACGCGCCGTTCCTGTCTTTCTCCGCGCAGACCACCGACAAGATCCTGCTCGCCGCGGAAAACGGGCGATTCTACACGCTGGGCGCCGACAAATTGCCCGGCGGGCGCGGATTCGGCGAGCCGGTGCGATCGATGGTCGATATCGACGGCGACTCCGCCATCATCGCCGCGCTTCCCGCGTCGAGTGCCGAGAAACTGCTGATCGCGGCCAGCGACGGGCGCGGTTTCGTCGTCCGCACTGCCGATACGATCGCGGAAACGCGCAAGGGCAAGACGGTGGTGACTCCGCGCGCCGCGGCCAAGTTGTGTATCGTACGGCCGGTCGCACCAGGCGCAGATTACGTCGCGGCGATCGGCGACAATCGCCGGCTGCTCGTTTTCCCCCTGGCGGAACTGGCGGAAATGGCGCGGGGGCAGGGGGTCCAGCTCCAGCGCTACCGCGACGGCGGCCTGTCCGACGCGATCACGTTCGTTTTCGCCGACGGCCTGAGCTGGGCGATGGGGGGAGACAGCGGGCGGATGCGCACCGAAGTCGATCTTGGTCCGTGGCGCGCGGCGCGCGGTGCGGCGGGACGCATGCCCCCCAACGGCTTCCCGCGCGACAACCGCTTCTGACGCCTATGGTTCGGAAGAGACTGAACTTTCTTCGATCAAGCTTCAGTCAACCTTAACGAAATCGGCCTAGCAGACAGGCCAATGACGCCAGGCAAGCTCCGCGCGTTGATCGCCCCGAGACCTTTGGCACCTGCCAGGGTGGTCGTCACGCACGTGGCGCCCCCCGCCGAGATCGCGGCAAAGGCGATCGACTTGATTCCCATTCCCAGCGCGCTCGTCACCTATCGCGATGGTCTACTTGGCTTCGAGACGGTCAACACCGCGTTCCGTCTCGCCGGGCTTGGCACCGATCCTGATCAATCGCCGCTGATCGCCGAACTGGGCGGGCGTATCGCCGCGTTTGTGTTGGGCGACACCCTGCAGGAAGAGTTGACCTGGCAGGTGGGTGATTCGATCGATTGCCGATATTACCGCGTCCATCTCGCGCGAATCGCGAAGAACGTGGAGGGGCGCTGTTTCGTCACGCTGGTCGATCAGACCGGCGAATTGCGCACCGAACACAATCTGCGCCGCGAAATGATGACCGACAGCCTGACCGGCTTGCCCAATCGCGCCGGGTTCAGCGATCTTCTCGAGGGCTTGCTCGCGGAACCGGAGGCGCGCGCGGACTACGCCGTTCTGGTGCTCGATCTTGACCGGTTCAGTCGCGTCAATGCTTGCCTGGGTTCGATGGCCGGCGACGAATTGCTCATCACGGTTGCTCGCCGCATCAAGGGAGCGCTGCGGGCCGCCGACATTCTGGCACGCACGGGTGGTGACGAATTCGGTATCCTGCTGACGCTTGAAGATGGACCGGCCGATGCGGAGCACGTCGCCAAGCGCATTCGCAGCGCCTTGGCCACGCCGTTCCGGCTGTCCGATTTCGAGATCCGCGTCGCGTGCTCGATCGGCATCGCCTACAGCACGGACGAGGCCGACGACGCCGAGGAATTGATCCGTCACGCGCAATTCGCGGTGAAGCGTTCGAAGACGAGCGGGCGGGCCGAGGCATACCAGACGCAGGCGCTCACCCTTGCCCGCGCGCAATTCGGCATGGAAACCGCGCTGCGCCGTGCGATCGAGCGCGATCAATTGCGGCTGACCTATCAACCGATCTGCGATCTGGCGACCGGCAACTTGGTGGCGTTCGAATCGCTCGCCCGCTGGACAGACGAAGCGGGGGACGAGATCTCCCCGGCCGATTTCATTCCGGTGGCGGAAGAATCGGGGCTGATCGTGCCGCTCGGCCGATGGGCGATCGACGAGGCGGCGCGCACGCTGGCCAGCTGGGACGCGCGAATCGGCGGCGACTGCGAGATCAAGCTCGCGGTCAACCTGTCGGCGATCCAGCTCCACCGCGATGCGATCCCCGCGCTGTTCGAGCGCACCCTGACGCACCATGGGCTGGCCGGATCGCGCTTCACGCTGGAACTGACCGAAAGCGCGCTGGTCGACGATCCCGATCGCATCGCCCGGGTCATGCAGGCGCTCAAGGATATCGGCGCTACGCTGGCGATGGATGATTTCGGGACGGGTTATTCGAACCTGGCCTATCTCCAGC
>JALYTP010000245.1 GCA_030854225.1 Pseudomonadota bacterium | reverse complement strand
CCGTTGGAGATCAGCGACACCGCCTCGCGCGCCGCATCGTCGGGTAGGCACAGGATGACGATATCAGCCTCGTTAAGCGCCTCGCGCCGCGCGCTTAAGTCCTTGCGCCGTGCCTCATCGAGCTGGAGCAGCGTGATATCCCTGCGCCCCGCCAGTCGGTCGCGAATTTCCAGGCCGGTCGTCCCGGCGCCACCGTCGATGAAAACGCCGAGGCTCATGTCCGCAGGGTCAGCGCATCGGCATCGACATAGCCGACCAGGCCGAGGCGCGGCGCGATGCCCCATGCGTTCGCGCCGGCAAATTCGAGTGCCTCGAACGAATCGCCGATCTCGAGCTGCCCCACTATAGCCGCATCGCCGGCGGATGCGCCGCGCAGGGAGACGGCGCGCGTCGCCGTTGCCAGGCGCGCGGCAGCGTAATGCGGCGCGAACACCCGGTCGGCGAGCCGGATATCGGCGAGATCGGCGCGGACGGCGTGTGTGAGCGGGTCCAGCACGACCGAGCGGCCGGTCAGCGCGAAACTGCTACGCGTGCGCCCGCTTTGCGACCGGTTGGTGGGCATCGCCGATGAACTGCCCGAACTCTTCAAGAAACCCAGCCCCTTCGGAAGTGCGTGCGACGAAGATGTTGCGTTTGTCGCTATCGTCGCGCTGGCGGCGCAGATAGCCCAGGGTGCCGAGCCTGTTCAAGGCGCGCGTGATGACTGGCTTGGAAACGTTCAGCACTCGCGCCAATCCGCGCACGGTGTGCGGGCCTGGGGTGCGATAGACGAACAGCAGGAGCGCCATCTGGCGATTGGTAAGATCGGGCTCACCCGACCGCACGTAATCCACCAGCGTGTGCATCCAGCTATCCAGAGGGCGTTCGGCAAGGGAGGCCAACGTTTGCATGTCCGCATTGTTATGCCGCTTACGAAAAAATTCTCGTCCGGCTGTTCGCATCTAACGTTTACATACGGCTAGAGTTTCAACACGGATGCGGAATGTTCGGCGCGGTGCATGGCCGCACCGGTTGATCGCGCCGGTTGATTGGTGGGGGATGCTCGCCTATGTGCCCGCCTTCGCCGCACAGGATACAGATTTCTCGATGTTCACCTTTCTCCTCGTCGTTCATGCCATCATCGCCGCCCTGCTGGTGACGGTGATCCTGATGCAGCGTTCGGAGGGCGGGGGCCTGACCGGGGGCGGCAGCCCCGCCGGGCTGATGTCGGCGCGCGGCACGGCGGACTTCCTGACCAGGTCGACCACGGTGCTGGCGACGTTGTTCGTCGTGGTGGCGATCATCCTGGCGATCATCGCCTCGACCGGGCACTCGACCAAGATCGACGCGACGCTCGGCGCCAAGGCACCCGTCGGGACGAATGCGCCGGTGAACGCGCCGGTGGCACCGCTCGGCGCCGGGCCGTTCTCGGCTGGTGCGCAATCGGCATTGGCGGGCAGCAATGCCGCCGCGCCGGCTGGCAACACGGCGGCGACCAACAACAGCGCGGTCCCGCTCGCGCAGTAACCAGAATGACAGCCGGCCGTCGCGGCCGGCTTTTTTCGACGATTTCGGATTCGCGCGCTTGCCGTGCGGGGCTCAACACGGCTAGGCGTTTGCTCCCATGGCGCGGTTTATCTTCATTACCGGCGGCGTGGTTTCCTCGCTCGGCAAAGGTCTCATGGCGGCGAGCCTCGCGGCGCTCCTGCAAGCGCGCGGTTACCGTGTGCGGATCCGCAAGTTCGATCCGTATCTCAACGTCGATCCCGGCACGATGTCGCCCTACCAGCACGGCGAGGTCTACGTCACCGACGACGGCGCCGAGACCGATCTGGACCTCGGCCATTACGAGCGCTTTACCGGCGTGCCCTCCCGGCAGAGCGACAACATCACCTCGGGCCGCATCTATCAGCAGATCATCCAGCGCGAGCGGCGCGGAGATTATCTCGGCGCGACGGTGCAGGTGATCCCCCACGTCACCGATGCGATCAAGGCATTCGCTCAAGCCGAGACCGACGATCTCGATTTCGTGCTGTGCGAGATTGGTGGCACGGTCGGCGATATCGAATCGCTGCCGTTTATCGAGGCGATCCGCCAGCTCAGGAACGATCTTGGCCGCGGGAATTCGGTCAGCATCCATGTCACCCTGGTGCCGTACATCTCGGCGGCGGGCGAATTGAAGACCAAGCCGACCCAGCATTCGGTGCGCGAACTCGCCGCGCTCGGCGTCCAGCCTGACGTATTGGTGTGCCGCTGTGAGCAACCACTACCCGAGGGCGAGCGCGCCAAGATCGCGTTGTTCTGCAACGTGCCCAAGGAAGCGGTGATCCCCGCGCTCGACGCGAAGAGCATCTACGCCGTACCCGTGCAATATCACGAGGAGGGGCTCGACAACGCGGTCCTCAACGCGTTCGGCATCCTGCCCGGCAGCGCCCCCGATCTGTCGCGCTGGACCGAGATCATGGACCGGCTGACTAATCCGGAAGGCGAGGTGACGGTCGGCGTGGTCGGCAAATATGTCGGGTTGCAGGATGCCTACAAATCCTTGAACGAGGCGCTCGTCCACGGCGGGATCGCCAACAAGGTGAAGGTCAATATCGACTGGATCGACGCCGAATTGTTCGAGCAGGACGATGACTCTGCGATCGCCGCGCGGCTGGAGCCGTGCGACGCGATCCTCGTCCCCGGCGCGTTCGGCTCGCGCGGGGCGGAGGGCAAGATCGCGAGCGTACGCTTCGCCCGCGAACGCGACATTCCCTATTTCGGCATCTGTTTCGGGATGCAGATGGCGTGCGTCGAGGGCGCGCGCGACCTGGCCGGGATCGAGGACGCGAGTTCGACCGAATTCGGCCCAACCAGCGAGCCTGTCATCGGCATGATCACCGAGTGGATGTCGAAGGCGGGAATCGAGAAGCGCGAGCATGGCGGCGATCTCGGCGGAACGATGCGCCTCGGCGCGTACGAGGCGAAGCTCGACGGCAACAGCGTCGTCGCCTCGATCTACGGCGCCGACGACATCAGCGAACGCCACCGCCACCGCTACGAGGTCAACACCGCCTATCAGGCGCGGCTGGAGAAGGGCGGGCTGGTATTCAGCGGCATGTCACCCGACGGCATGCTCCCCGAAATCGTCGAGCGCCCCGATCATCCGTGGTTCGTCGGCGTGCAGTTCCACCCGGAGTTGAAGTCCAAACCGTTCGAACCGCATCCGTTGTTTGCGAGCTTCATCGGGGCGGCGGTACGGCAGAGCCGGTTGGTTTAGCGATCGATTTCGCCGCCGACGACGGAAAATATTAACGGCTGACTAGATATCTCACCGCGCCTCTCGTCGGTGCAGGAGCGGGCTTTGACACAACCAGTCTCCATCAGGCTGTTCGCGGTACTCGCGACGTTTTCCGCCCTCTTCTGCTTGGGTGTCGCGATCATTGCCGCGCGAAACATGACGTTCGGTTTCCCGATCGCTCCCGAAGCTGCCGCGACGCTCTCCTGGCGGATTCAGGCCATCAGGATGTTCGGGTTCCTGTTTGCCATCGC
>JALYTP010000244.1 GCA_030854225.1 Pseudomonadota bacterium | reverse complement strand
AGCGGAATGGGCTCGCGGCCTCGTCGCCGCGTCACCTCGTCATTGCGTCGGGGTGGTCGCCCGCGCGGATCGTGGCCCGATACCGGGCGGACTGCGTCGGCGGGCTATCCGTTGCCGCGCAACGTCGCGCGACCGAGAAAGCCCGGGGTGAACGCGACGATCAGCCCGAAGACGATCATCGCGACGAGATCGGGCAGCGCCGCGGCCAGCGTGGCGGGGTAATTGGCATGCGCCTGCGACAGCGGGACGACCACGAACGTCATCACGCCGTAGACGCCGATGCCGTAGAGCGCGCCCCATAAAGCGGGGCGGCGCAACAGGTCGATCTTCGTCGCCGCGACCATGAAGATCGCCGCGATCAGGATAGACATGCAGATCTGTAATACCAGGCCGAGGACCATCGTCGCGCCGCCGCCGGCGAACGCCGCCTTGCCCGCCACCCCGCTCGCGATCGCCTGAAGAATGATGCCGGGGCCGATGTGATTGATGATCGATGCGGCGAAGACGTCGATCACCCCGGCGATCGTCCCGCCGATCAGGATCGCGCGCATCAGCAAGTTCTTGTTCGCGAGGAGCATGGCGTCTTCCTTTCGGATGATCTGCGCGGGTGCAGGATATCGACGTTTATTTCACCGCGTTGCCGGTCATTACGCAAGCGGTATCGAAGACGCTGCGGAACCCGGTCTCGCCGGCATGGGTGATGATCAGCGCGCGCGACCCGTGGCGGCGGCGCAGCCAGCCGAGCGTGAGGCTGCGATCGAGGATGGCGGCGCCGACCGTGCCGGCGAGGTGCGAGCGCCGCTCGCTCCAGTCGAGACAGGCGCGGCAGAACGGCCGTCGCATGCCGCGCAACCGGTCGAGGTCGATGCCCCAATCGGCGAGCCGGCGTTCGCCCGATGCGGACAGCGCCAGGCCGCTCTCGCCACCCGATCCGTCGTTACGCGATCCGGCGTTACCAGATCCGGCGTTACCAGATCCGGCGTTACCAGATCCGGCAAGGGCATCGGCGAGCGCGACGCCGAGTTCGCCGGCGATATGATCGTAGCAACTCCGCGCCGCGCGCAGTGCCGGATCGACCGGGCCGGGACGTTTGGCATCGGCGCGCGCCTCCAGCCGCGCGCCCGCGATGTGCATCGCCTCGAGCAGGTCGGCGACGTCGGACGAGGCGAGCCGGTGATAGCGATGGCGCCCCTGTTGCTCGACGCGGATCAAGTTCGCGGTCAACAGGCGCCCGAGATGGCCGCTGGCGGTCTGCGGGGTCACCCCGGCGCGGTCGGCGAGTTCGCGCGCGGTGAGCGCGCGGCCGTCGAGCAGCGCGATCAGCATGTTGGCCCGCCCTGGATCGCCCACCAGCGCGCCCAGTTCGGCGATCGTCGTCGTGCTGACCATTTGTGGCACTCCCACTCCGTTGGCCGCAATATCGCTACGGCCTTTGCGCGCCGTAGCGATGCCTGACACGCCACGCTTCGCTTTAAGCCGAAGCGTCATCACGGCATGAGGATGGCGCGGGCAACGGCAATGATATGGTCGGCCCGATCCCTGTCGTGAACGCCCGCAACATGTCGCGCCCCGATTCCCAATCACCCAGCGCGCTGTCGCCGTTGATATGGCCGAGCGCGCCGGCGTCGATCAGCGCCGCGCCCCAGGCACGGGCCTGCCGCTCGACGAAGGCGGGAGAGGAGAAGGGGTCGTCAATGCTCGCCACCACCAGTGCGGGGAACGGCAGCGTAGTTTGTGGCAGCCCCGCGAAACCCGCGGCTTCGGCGGGAAAGATCGGGAGCGACGGATCCGGCACGGCGACCAGCATCGCGCCGGCCACGCCCGATCCGCCGCGTGCCGCTGCCCAGTGCGCGACGAGCAGGCAACCCAGGCTGTGAGCGAGGAGGATGGGCGGCGCGGCGCACCGCGCGACGGCGGCATCGGTCGCGGCGATCCAGTCGGCCAGATCCGGCTGCACCCAGCTTTCCGGGCGGATGCGGTGGAAATCGGGGTCCGCCCGTTCCCACCGCGTCTGCCAGTGCGCCTCGCCCGAGCCGCCAAAGCCCGGGACGACGACGACCGGCATCAGCGCGGAGGGATATTGAAGGTGCCGTCGACGGTTTCGACGAAGGTGCGCTCCTCGCGCAGGACGAAGCGCTTCGCCTGTGCGAATTCGAAATTGGCCTTCGATTCGGGATCGACCCGCAACCGCCCGCGATAAGTTTCGTAGGCGGCCAGGCTGTCGAACCCGATCAGCCCCCAGGCGATATCGTTGGTGCCTTCGGCGGGCAGGAAATAGCCGATCAGATGGCCGCCGCAGCGCGGGATGATCGTCCCCCACCGGCTGGCATATTCGCGGAACGCTTCCTTCTGGAAGGGATCGATCTGATAGCGGATGAAACAGGCGATTTTCATGGTCCGGGTCCTTGTCGCGGGATGCTGGGCATTGGCCGATCCGGCGAGGCCGACCGCCATCATCCCCGCCAGGGCGAGGAGTTCACGGCGGTGGACGTCGAACGGGTCAGGCATGACGGCAGGGTTCGCACGATCGGCAACCGTGTGCTTCGGATCGGTCCGAACAATGGCCGTGCGACCTCCTTACCGGTTCGACGGTTCCAGCGCGCGCAGCTGTTTCGCGGCTTCGTCGAAGGCCGTCCACACGATCTTCGCCAGGCTCCCGCCCACGCTGCACCGCCGCACGCCGAGGTCGGCAAAGGCCCGCACGCCGTCATCATAGCGGTGCACCACCACGTTGACGGGCTTGGGCGCGACCGCCGCCACCAGTTCGGCGACCGCGCCGTGATCGAGGATGAACGGCACGAACAGGCAATCCGCGCCCGCCTCGGCATAGGCCACCGCACGCGCGATACTCTCGCCCGCCGCCATGCCCGGCACCCGGAAATTCTCGTTACGGCCGATCAGCATCGCCACCGGATCGACCGCGTCGATCGCCTCGCGCGCGGCGCGCAGGCGTTCCACCGCATGCCCCAGATCATACAGCCGCGCGCCCGACCAATCCTCGATCGAGACGGCGGCGACCCCGGTGTCCAGCGCCAGCGTGACGTTGGCGGCGACACCGGCGGGGTCATCGGCGAACCCGTTCTCGAAATCGGCATTGACGGGCAGGTCGGTCGCCGCGACCAGCGTGCTGAGGTGCGCGATGACCTCGTCGCGGGTCAGGTCGCCGTCATCCTTGCCCGCCGCCCAGGCCGCCCCGGCGCTGGTCGAGGCGATCGCCTTGAAACCGAGCTTCGTCAGCCGCACGGTGCTCCCCGCATCCCATGCATTGGGCAGGATGAAGAAGCCGCTATGATGCAGCGCGCGGAACCGGGTGCGTTTTTCGGATGTCGTCGGCAACGGCTGAACTCCCTCGATGGTCGCGGGGTTTTCATAGCGTAGAACGGCCGGTCACGCTTCGCTCGTGACCGAATCGTGATGCGTTGGTCGACGCTATCGCAACGTTTCTGGGCTTCGCCCCAGAGCGAGACTGACCGAAGTGGCCCAACCAGCTTGGGCGAACTGGTCCTCAGCCTG